>CAZQIH010000091.1:0-4737 GCA_964593715.1 uncultured Microbacteriaceae bacterium | reverse complement strand
CGGCAGCTTGGCGCGGCGTTGGCACATCGACCAGAACAACTCCGGGCGCCGAGGCCAGCAAGTCGCGAGCCTTGGCAACGGGCAGAGGTCGATCAAATTCAGCGTTGACCTGCAAAGAATGGCCAGTGAAAACGGGCACTCGAACACAGGTTCCGCTCACGAGAAGATCAGGGATCCCCAGAATCTTGCGACTCTCGTTCCGAAGCTTCTTTTCCTCATCGGTCTCGTTCAAACCGTCCTCGACCAAATTGCCGGCAAACGGGATCACGTTGAAGGCAATCGGTGCAGGGAACACGGTCGGTGTCCCCACGTCCACAGCTGAACCATCGTGAATGAGCGCCAAGACATCGCCTTCGCGGGCTTTGTCCACCTGGCCAGCCAATTCCTGGCCGCCCTTGAGGCCAGCACCAGAAACCGCTTGATAAGTCGACACCACAAGTCGTCGCAGACCGGCTGCGTCGTGGAGGACCTTCAATGCCGGCATCGCGGCCATCGTGGTGCAGTTCGGGTTGGCAATGATTCCCTTTGCGGGAGAGACCGTCTCTTCGGGATTGACCTCAGCAACAACGAGGGGAACCTCGGGGTCCATGCGCCAACCACTCGAGTTATCGATGACGATGACTCCAGCCGCCGCGAATCGTGGCGCCTGCTCTTTCGACAGCGTGGCGCCTGCCGAGAAGATAGCGATATCGAGGTCTGCGGGATCAGCCGTGGCCACGTCTTCAACGACGACGACGCGATCACCAAAAGCAAGACTTGTCCCGGCGCTGCGCGCCGAGGCAAAAAACCTCACGTCATCCAGGGGAAACGAGCGCTCGAGGAGAAGCTCCCTAACGACCTGACCGACCTGCCCGGTAGCGCCGACAACACCAACGCTGACCATTAGCGCCCAGTCCCCGCATAAACAGTGGCATCGCTCTCGCCATCGAGACCGAAGGCGGTATGAACAGCCTTCACGGCGCCTGAGAGCGTATCTGCGCGCATAATCACAGAAATCCTGATCTCGCTGGTGGAAATCATCTCAATGTTGATTCCCGCATCCGAGAGCGCAGTAAACAACTGAGCAGAAACACCAGCGTTGGTGCGCATCCCTGCGCCCACGACGGAGAGGCGACCAATTTGATCGTCGTAAATCAACGACTCAAAACCGGACTTTTCGCGCGCGGCCTCAAGGGCATCCATCGCCTTCTGGCCATCTTCCTTCGGCAAGGTAAAAGAAATGTCCGTGCGACCGCTGTCGGAAACAGAGACGTTCTGGACGATCATGTCGATGTTGGCGCCTGCCCCAGCGACAATCGTGAAGATGCCAGCCGCCTTACCTGGGATGTCCGGGACACCCACAACGGTAATCTTTGCCTCGCTGGTGTCGCCAGCAACTCCGGCAATAATCGGCTCTTCCACGTTCTCTCCCTCGCTGGTATCAGAAACCCAGGTTCCTGATTCTTCCGTAAATGACGACCTCACGTGCAGGGTCACACCGTGACGCCTGGCAAACTCCACTGCCCGAATGTTGATGACTTTGGCTCCCGCAGCCGCCAATTCGAGCATTTCCTCGTAGCTGACGTGATCAAGCTTGCTAGCCTTCGTGACCACCCGAGGATCAGCACTGAAGACACCATCAACGTCTGTGTAGATTTCACACACTTCGGCATCCAGCGCCGCGGCCAGAGCCACGGCCGTTGTGTCCGAACCACCGCGCCCCAGCGTGGTGATGTCTTTCGAGTCGTGATTAAAGCCCTGAAAACCAGCAACGATGGCAATGGCGCCCTGATCCAACGCTTCTCGAACCCGGGTCGGCGTCACATCAACAATCCGAGCACGCCCATGCTGGGCATCCGTCATCATGCCGGCCTGGCTTCCAGTGAAGGACCTGGCATCAAATCCCAAGTCGCCAATCGCCATGGCGAGCAGTGACATCGAAATGCGCTCACCAGTGGTGAGCAACATGTCCATCTCGCGAGAGGCAGGCGAGCGGCTCACCTGGTTGGCCAAATCAATCAAGTCATCGGTAGTGTCACCCATGGCCGACACGGTCACGACCACGTCGTGGCCGGCCTCCTTGGTACGAGCAATTCGAGCAGCAACACGCTTGATGCTCTCTGCATCGGCAACAGAAGAACCACCAAACTTCTGCACAATCAAGCTCACGCGCTAACTCCAGCCCTCGAGTGACCGCGAGGGCGGCCAAATACCCCTGAATTCTAGCGCCCAGTGAACTGTGCTCTGCCCGAGAGGCTAAGAGAACGTGCGGCGACCCTCAAAGGCGCGCCCCAGGGTAACTTCATCGGCGTATTCGAGGTCGCCACCAACTGGCAAGCCACTGGCGAGACGAGTCACCTTGAGTCCCGGCTGGACTAAAAGCCTGCTGAGGTAGGTGGCGGTCGCCTCGCCCTCAAGGTTGGGGTCCGTGGCAATAATCACTTCAGTCACTGACGAATCCGCCAACCGCGTCATGAGAGAAGAAATGCGCAGATCATCCGGGCCGATGCCATCAATGGGACTAATGGCTCCGCCGAGTACGTGGTAGTAACCCCGATACTCTCTCGTGCGCTCGATGGCAAGGACATCTTTAGCTTCCTCGACCACACAGATCATCGCGGGATTACGCCTGGCGTCTGAACAGATACCGCAGGTGTCTTGGTCCGAAATCATTCCGCAAATCTGACAGAAACGAACCTTGTCACGAATGGTCGACAAGAGCTCCGACATCTTGGTTGGGTCGTAGTTCTCGTTTTGAACCACAAAGAAGGCCATTCTCTGCGCTGATTTAGGCCCGATGCCTGGCAACTTGCCGAACTCGTCAATCAGATCTTGAACAATCCCCTCGTACACGGCTACTTGTCCTCCGCGCCATCAACAGGGTGCTCAGATATCAGCTGCCCACCCAGCACCTCACGAATTACAGCTTCACCGACCTGAGACAACGCCCCTGTTGTCGGAGTGTCAGCCTCGGCTTCTGCCTCTTCTGGAGCCTCGTCGGCAGATTCCTCCAAGACGTCCTCAGCCAGTTGTTCCTCGGCGCCGGGGAGAGTGACGGTCGGCCAGGAAGCGGTGGTGGCAGCAGCGATGCTGGTTTCCTCCACCACTGGCGCCTCTTCGGGGACCGTCTCAGCTGCTTCTTCGGCAGCAGACTCCGAGACGAGCTCCTGAACCTTGAACCTCACGCGATGGCCGGACACCGCCAAGATGGCGTCTCTCACCAGTTCCGCATTGACTGGAAGTCCTGGGCCCTGTGGCTTCTTCAGGACTTCAGCGCTTGCCAACGAGGGAAACCCAATAGTGACAACATCATCCACCAAGGCAACAACCTCAGTGTTAGCGAGCGCGGTCCACACCGCCCGCTTTTTCTCGCCAACGGCGTCAACAATTTTTCCCCACGACGCCACCATCAATTCGAGGGACAAAGCCTCAGCCGGTGCCGACGGGGCTGGCTCCGGCGCTGCCGGTGCTGGCACGGGGTTCTGAGCATGGCTCGCGGGTGGTACAGGCTGCTGTAGTGGAAGCGTGGCCACGGTATGGGGCGTTGCTGGGGCACCCTTCGACACCAACAAGCGGGCCATCAACAACTCGAGGTGAAGCTTGGGAGAGGTGGCGCCAGTCATGGCCATCAAGGCGTCGTTGATGACATCGGCAATTGCCGACAGCCTTGGCCCACCGATACTGCTGGCAATACCTGTCATCTGGTCAATTACCGGTGCGCTGGTTCCCGGGAGAAGCGCTGTCGCAGCGCTGCCGGCAGCATCGACCACGATGATGTCTCTGGTGAACTCGAGAAGGTCCTCGGCGAAGCGTCTTGGGTCTTGACCGGAATGAATGACCTTGTCGAGAGCCTGGAAGCTGCCGGGGCCATCGCCAGCGGCGATGGCGGTCATCACTTCGGCCAGGAGCTCGCCGTGGGTGTAGCCCAGGAGAGCTACTGCGCGGTCATAGGTGACATTAGCGTCGGGGGAACCAGCAATCAGCTGGTCGAGGACCGACAGCGTGTCTCTTACGGACCCACCACCAGCTCGAACAACCAGTGGCAAAACACCCTCCTCAACAGCGACGCCCTCGGTGGAGCACATCTGCTCGACGTAACGAAGGAGTTCGGCTGGTGGGACCAAGCGGAAGGGGTAATGGTGAGTGCGGGACCGAATCGTCCCAATCACCTTGTCGGGTTCGGTTGTCGCAAAGATGAACTTCACGTGCTCGGGTGGCTCCTCAACAATCTTGAGAAGCGCATTGAAACCCTGAGGTGTGACCATGTGGGCCTCGTCAAGGATGAAGATCTTGAAGCGGTCCCTGGCAGGGGCGAAGACCGCCCGCTCGCGAAGTTCGCGGGCGTCGTCAACGCCGTTATGGCTGGCGGCATCAATTTCGACGACGTCGAGCGAGCCGCCACCATCACGAGAAAGCTCAACACAACTGGCGCAGACACCACACGGAGTATCGGTGGGGCCCTGCTCGCAGTTCAGACAACGGGCCAGGATTCGTGCAGAGGTGGTCTTACCGCAGCCCCTGGGACCGCTAAAGAGATAGGCGTGATTGACCCTGTCTGTAGTCAACGCATGGCGGAGGGGATCAGTCACCTGAGACTGGCCGATGAGTTCGGCAAAAGTCTCTGGACGATACCGGCGATAGAGAGCGTGAACCACACCTGGAGCCTACCGGGCGCCACCGATGACGGGAGCGGACTCCGAAGAAAAGAGAAGACTCCTCGCGCACCCGCCAGAGCCCAGTTACCCTTGCTACGTTTCC
>CAZQIH010000090.1:0-4794 GCA_964593715.1 uncultured Microbacteriaceae bacterium | reverse complement strand
CCTGGTGGGCAAGCCAGCACTTCAAGCGCTTAGGCGCGCCCATCTGAGGGCTGCGCCAGTAGCTGCCTAGACCGAGAAGTACTTGGCTTCTGGGTGGTGGAAGACGAAAGCGTCGGTCGATTGTTCAGGGTGTAGTTGGAGTTCTTCGGAGAGAACGACGCCAATTCGGCCCGGGTTCAGCAGTTCGACCACTTTCTTGCGGTCTTCCATCTCGGGGCATGCTGGGTAACCCAGAGAGAACCTGGCCCCGCGGTATTTGACGCCGAGGATGTCATCGAGGTTGGCAGGATCTTCGGAGCCAAAGCCCCATTCTGCGCGGATTTGAGAGTGCCAGTACTCAGCCAATGCCTCTGTCAACTGCATCGCAAGGCCGTTGAGTTCCAAGTAGTCGCGGTAAGAATCACCGGCAAAGAGACCACTGGCGAAAGTATCGATGTTGGCTCCGGCGGTGACAAGTTGGAAGGCCATGACATCGACCTGGCCAGATTCTCGGGACTTCACGAAGTCGGCCAAACAGAGGTGTCGGTCTCGCCGCTGGCGCGGGAAGCTAAACCGTACGCGTTCGGTTCCGATCACTCCGCCGGAACCGCCATCGGGTGCCAAGAGGCCGGGCACTCCAAGAACTCCGTCATCATCGGTTCCGTGATGCAGGACGATGACATCATCGCCCTCTGAGACCACCGGGAAGTAGCCATAGACAACGGCTGGGTCCATCACTTTCTCGGAGAGCAGCCTGTCCATCCAATAGCGAAGACGTGGCTTACCTTCGGTGGCGACAAGTTCCTCATAGGTCGCCCCACCTTCGCCCCTGCCAGGCTTCAGGCCCCATTGGCCCATGAAAGTTGCCCGCTCATCGAGGAAAGCGGCAAAGTCTGCCAAGGGCATGCCCTTGACGATCCTTGTGCCCCAGAAGGGCGGGGCGGGAACAGGGTTGTCGAACGCCACGTCGGAGCGTGCTGGCATGTTTTCGGGCTCGGTCAAAACAAGCTGACTCTTGGGGTGGATGCGCTTTTTCAGCGGAGGAAGACCGACTTCGTCTGGCTTCGCTCCGCGCGCGATAGCAACGAGTGGCTCCATCAGATCGAGACCCTCGAACGCGTCCTTCGCATACCGAACAACTCCCGGGAACAGCTCGGCCAAATCTTCTTCGACAAAGGATCGTGTGAGGGCCGCACCACCCAAGATGATCGGCCAGCGACTAGCCAAACCACGTGAGGTGAGCTCTGCGAGGTTTTCCTTCATAACCACGGTGGACTTCACCAACAGTCCGCTCATGCCAATGACGTCGGCGTTGTGTTCTTCGGCTGCGGCGATGATGTCGTTGATGTTCTGCTTGATGCCGATGTTGACGACGTCATAGCCGTTATTGGTCAAGATAATGTCGACAAGGTTCTTCCCGATGTCGTGGACGTCGCCACGAACCGTGGCGAGGACCATGGTTCCTTTACCAGCCTCCGTGGTCTTTTCCATATGGGGCTCGAGAAGCGCTACTGCAGCTTTCATGACTTCTGCAGACTGCAGAACGAAGGGCAACTGCATTTCACCACTCGCAAATCGTTGGCCCACCACCTGCATCCCAGCCAAAAGATGCTGATTAATGATTTCTAGGGCGCTGAGGCCACCCTCGCGGGCAAGATCGAGGTCGCCCTCAAGCCCCTTTGATTCGCCGTCGATGATGCGTCGCTCCAAGCGCTCCGTCACAGGAAGTGCTGCGAGCTCGGCGGCGCGCTGGTCTTTGAGCCCGGCAGAATCCACGCCGTCGAAGATTTCCAGCATTCGGGAGAGTGGGTCATAGGTCACGTTGCCATCAGCGTCGTATTCCCGTCGATCCCAAATCAAATCCAGGGCGACCTGGCGCTGCTCGTCGGGGATCGTGGCCAGTGGCACGATCTTTGCCGCGTCGATGATGGCGGTGTCAAGGCCAGCCTCGGTGGCTTCGTGGAGGAATACAGAGTTCAGCACCATGCGTGACGCTGGGTTTAGCCCGAAGGAGACGTTCGAGACGCCCAGGGTGGTGTGAAGGCCGGGGTATTTGGCCGTGATTTCCTTGATGGCCTGGATAGTTTCTATCGCATCCCGCCTGGTTTCTTCTTGCCCGGTCGCAATCGGGAAGGTCAAGGTGTCAACAATGATGTCCTCAACCCGCAGACCCCACTCGTCGACCAGAGTGTCAACCAAGCGACTGGCGATGCGGACCTTATCCACCGCGGTTCGCGCTTGGCCCTCTTCATCGATGGTGAGGGCGATAACCGCAGCTCCGTGTTCCTTGACCAGTGGCATGACGGTGGCGAAGCGGGACCCGGGACCATCACCGTCCTCGAAGTTGACGGAGTTCACAACGGGGCGCCCACCGATGAGCTCCATACCCGCCTTGATGACGGCTGGCTCGGTGGAATCAATTACGAGTGGCAGTGTCGATGCGCTGGCCAGCTTGGTCACAATTTCCTGGATGTCTGCCACGCCATCCCGGCCCACATAGTCAACACACACATCGAGCAAGTGAGCACCGTCACGAACCTGCTTCTTGGCAATCTCGACGCAGTCGTCGATTCGGCCCTCGAGGAGGGCGTCCCGAAAAGCCCTGGAACCATTCGCGTTGGTGCGCTCACCAATGGCGAGGTAGGTGTTGTCCTGGGTCAGGCTGACGTGTTGATAGAGGCTGGCAACCCCAGGTTCAGGCTGAGGAGCTCTGGCGCCCGGAGCTTTGCCGCCAAGGCGCTTGACGACCGCACTCATATGCGCCGGTGTTGTTCCACAGCAACCGCCCACCAACGAAAGTCCGAATTCCTTGACGAATTGTTCGTGGGCGATAGCCAAGTCCTCGGGCCCAAGCGGGTAGCTGGCTCCAGTCGCAGTGAGCACAGGTAGACCAGCGTTTGGCATCACCATCACTGGGATTGTCGAGTGCTGAGAGAGCTGACGCAGGTGCTCGCTCATCTCCTGAGGGCCAGTGGCGCAGTTCAATCCGATCATGTCGATCTCGAGCGGTTCGAGCGCCGTGAGCGCGGCATTGATCTCTGAGCCCATCAACATGGTGCCGGTGGTCTCGACGGTCACCTCAACAAATAGGGGCAGCCGGATACCCAGCTCTGCCATCGCACCTTTGCAGCCATTGATGGCTGCCTTGGTCTGGAGGAGATCCTGGGAGGTCTCAATCATGAACGCGTCAGCGCCACCCTTAATCAGCCCAAGCGCTTGGGTCGCAAAGGTCTGCTTCAGGTGGTCATACGTGGTGTGACCGAGCGAAGGCAGCTTGGTCCCTGGCCCCATGGAGCCCAACACCCAGCGCATTCGGCCATCGTTCGCCTCATAAGAGTCGGCACTGGCTCGAGCTATTTCCGCCCCAGCCTTCGCCAGTTCTTCAATTCGATCATCTATGTCGTAATCGGAAAGGTTCGACCAGTTAGCGCCAAAAGTGTTGGTTTCCACCGCATCGACCCCAGTGTCGAAATAGGCATTGTGAACACCAGTGATGATGTCCGGCCTGGTGACGTTGAGAATCTCATTACAACCCTCAAGCCCCTGGAAGTCATCGAGTGTTGGCGCGGCGTCCTGGAGCATGGTGCCCATGGCACCATCCGCAATGATCACGCGGTGAGCCATTTCTTTGAGCAACGCTTCAGAGCGCGGGGGAAGAGGCAGTGATTTCACTGTGTGCATTAGCGAACCCCCGATTGCTCTAGAACGGAGAGTACTGTGCGGTGCTGGTTGAACGCATACAGATGGATGCCGGGAGCGCCGGCGTTTACGAGTTCCGTCACCATTCGGGCGGTCCAGTCCACGCCGATGGCCTCGCGGATTCCAGAATCTTCAGTGGAGGACAGCGCCTCGGAGAGCTCGGTGGGCCGGTTTTCGCCGCTGAGTTCCAAAACCCGATTGAGCCTGCCGGGGGAAGTTATGGGCATCAGGCCAGGCAGTATCGGGATGGTTACTCCAGCTGTGTGAGCCTTCTCCACGAATTCCAGGTAATGCTCGGTATAGAAGAAGAGTTGGGTGATGGCAAGAGTTGCCCCTGCCTCTTGCTTGCGTAACAAAGTCTCAACATCGTGATCCAGAGAATGAGACTCCGGGTGGCCGTTGGGGAATGCTGCAACGGCAATCCGCTCCAAGGGCTTTGGTACATCAGTGAGTTCGTGCATCAGAGCTACGAGGTCGACGGCGTGGTGCAGCTCACCGTGGTGCTCGAGCGTACCCTCAGGGAGGTCGCCACGAAGTGCTAGGAAGTGGGTGATCCCCTCGCCCAGGAACGTCGAGACCAGTTCGGCCGCTTCCTGCCTGCTCGTCCCCACACACGTGAGGTGAGCAAGGGGAGTTGCGTGTGATTCATCCCTGATGAAGCGCAACACGTCCAGGGAATCTCTCGTTGATGACCCGCCAGCACCAAATGTCACCGAAATGAAGTCAGGGCCGACAGAATCCAAGACGCGGATCGACTCCTGGAGATCCGGCATCTTCTCGGGACTTCGGGGAGGGTACACCTCGAAGG
The DNA here is from genome assembly GCA_964593715.1 of uncultured Microbacteriaceae bacterium. Classification (GTDB taxonomy): domain Bacteria; phylum Actinomycetota; class Actinomycetes; order Actinomycetales; family Microbacteriaceae; genus Pontimonas. Next base: position 308 of record CAZQIH010000090.1, on the reverse strand, counting down.
AGACGGGCAGAGGAATTTGCCTGGTCACGGTAATCGCCTCCTGGTGAGGGGCCCAAAGTGGGCTGAGGAACGGAGGCTTCCGTGGTGGGTTTGGAAGTGTTCAGTCTACGGTGCTGAACTCTAAATTGCTCTGGGGATAGCTCAGCATGAGATTGCGCTGATACTCGGAATTCTCCCAGTTGTTGGAGAGAACGCCTTGGACGTAGGTGCCCTCTCTGTCCCCTACTCGAATCATGTCAACGCCTTCGACTGGGGGGTCCACAGAGAACTTGTCGTGGAAGAAATAGACCTTGGACGCATGCCGTGAC
>CAZQIH010000089.1:0-4814 GCA_964593715.1 uncultured Microbacteriaceae bacterium | reverse complement strand
GGGGGCATGAACTATGTCTCCAACGGGGAACAAATCAACGTCGGGTTCTAGAGCGTTTCTTCCTCGAGCTGGGCGAGCTTGCGCTCGCGCATCGCGAGGAACAGCGGGAATGTAAAGGCAAACGCCGTCACTCCTGAGGCGAGGATATACAGCCACACCCTCTTCATCCCAAGGCGGTTGGCCTCGAAAATCATCAGCGCGGATCCGGCAATCGCAACAATCAGGATGTCGAGCGATAGGACCCAGTCGACCGCGGAGCCAAACCAGGCATCGAGATAGTTCTGTCCCTGGACGCTGGCGATGCCGTTGAAGATCATCGCGGTGACCAAGCCAATGATGGCGAGGATGAGGAAGAAGACGAAGCGGGCTTGCCGATTGGGTTTCGTTGTCATGGCCACATGCTAGACCTCGATCACCTGTGAGGGGCGGGGCGTGATGTCCCGTAGCGTGGGGAGTGATGAATCACAACTTTCACCGGCCCGTGCGGATGACGACCGAGCGCCTTGAAGCGTCGCTGTCAGGAGATCCAGCGGATTTCGTAATGGACCCCGCGGAAGCCTCCGCCATCGCTCACCACACCGCCCGAGCTCTCCTGGCCAAAGGCCGTGATTCCGAGAGCGACGAGCTCGTGCGACGGTTGGTTGCGTTCGCCGACGAGCACGGCCTCGACACCCTGGCAGAGCTCTGGGCTCGCTCCTCAGCAACCAGCCTCCCTGGAGCCCTGTGGCGCCTCTATCTGGTCCGTGCAATCCTTCAACACAACCCTGAGGATGCCAGCGTCCTGTTCCAACGGGGAATTGACGATCTCACCACCATTGATCAGGTTGTTGCCGGAGCGCCCAATCCACTGAGCGCTGAGAACTTCTCCGGCCTGCTCGATGGCATTCTTCGGGGAGCGTTTGTTGGCGAGCTGTCTGAGGCTCTCAGCCGCGCTGCTGCTGTTGCCCGAGCGGTTTCCGCCGGAGCAATCTCGCTGGCGTGGCTCTCGGAAGAGCACGCCCATTATCTGACGGGCCGGTCGCTCAACTGGAGCGTGATCGCTGACGAACTCTCGCAGGCGGCATCGATAGCACGCTCCGGGCGCTTGGACTAAAACAACCACCAGCCTGGAGGGCTAGGATTTCACTGCCGAACCGCAGTAACCCCGGGCTCCATCATTAGCCGCTTCGAGCGGCCTCGCGCCGAGAGGCGTTCTGCGGTTCGGCTCTTTTTATGGTGCCGCGGGTGGTTCGTGGGTTTCGACCGCGACGATTTGCGGCGAGGGTGTCTCCAGCGAGAAGTGAATGACGCTGAAGCTGCCAACATTCAAGCTTGCTGCCTTCTGGAGGCTCTTGCCCGAGCCTCCGTGGCCAATCTCTGCCGCCGCTGAAACCAGCTGGGGCAGAACGGGGCCGTGAGAGCAGAAGACAGCGCTTTGGCGCTTTGACACCCGCTTCTGGACCGCGGAGAAGGGCTTTGTGCCCTTGGATTCGTAGGCATCCTGGCTAATTCCAGCGGAGGTCTTCAGCTCGAGTTGGCTTTTCTCCAGGAGTGGTTCGACGGTGCCGATGCAGCGCGCAGCGGTGCTGCTGATCACTTTCTCAGGCCCAAAAGCGAGAATGCCGGCTGCGACCGTTTGTGCCTGGGTGAGACCTTTGTGGAGAAGGGGCCTCGTGTGGTCTGGCCCGTCCCACGATTCAGCCGGAACCGCCTTCGCGTGGCGCAGAAAGATGATCGGGAAGGTTTTGGCCCGCCCGCTCTCATAGAGCGAGTCAAAGTTCTCCAGAATGTCGGCATCGTGCTCGTAGGTGAGCTTCTTCATGGCTTTCTTGATCGGCATCCATTCGAGGGCAAAGATTTCGTCGTTGGATTCAAACGGTGATCGCTCCGCTTCACCGGGGTCCACTTCGGCCGCCCAGTAATGGACTTCCTTGGGCTTCTTGCTGGGAAGCAGATAGTCAACACGGCCCAAATAGGCTCCGAGGGTGATGTGGAGGCCAGTTTCCTCGAGGATTTCCCGCTGAGCAGTTTCAGGGACCGTCTCGCCCGGGTCACATTTGCCCTTAGGGAGGGACACGTCTTTGTGCTGGGTTCTGTGCACCAAAAGAACCCGAACTTCGTTATCGACGACCTTCCAACAGACTGCTCCGCCGGCGACCACCGTCTCCGGGGTGGGACTCATCGGGGGGTGGCCCCGCGTTTTCTCGCCATGATTTCGGTCATCGTCTCATTCTGGACATCCAGAAGAGGATTGCCGTCCTTTGCTGTGGAGTGTCGAACCCATTCGCCCGAAGACTGTAGCGACCACGATTGCACGTCATCACTCATTCCTCGGGTGAGCTGACGGTCGATTTGATCGATGTGCGCGGGGTCGGTGATCTGCAAGAGCGCTTCAATCCGTCGATCCAGGTTGCGGTGCATCATGTCGGCGCTGCCGATATAGACGGTGGGATCACCGGCGTTGTCGAACCAGAACACCCGGGAGTGCTCGAGGTATCGACCCAGCACACTTTTCACCGTGATGTTCTCGCTGAGCCCCGGCTGGCCTGGAACCAAAGCACAAATTCCGCGAACCCAAATCTCCACTGGAACACCGGCCAAACCGGCCCGATAGAGGGCGTCGATGATGACTTCATCGACGAGTGAGTTGAGCTTGAGTCGAATCCGGGCCGGCTTGCCGGCCTGGTGGTTCTTAATCTCCGCGGAGATGTGACGAAGGAGCCCTTCGCGCAGGTAGCGGGGGGCGACCAACATGCGCTTGTACTTCTTCTCGATGGCATAGCCAGAGAGTTCGTTGAAAAGCCTGGTGAGTTCTTTACCGACCTGCTTGTCGGCGCTGAAATACCCGTAATCTTCGTAAATCCGACTGGTTTTGGGGTTGTAGTTTCCGGTGCCCACGTGGGAATAGTGCCCAAGCGTGCCATCATCTTCCTGTCGAATGACCAGAGCCAGCTTGCAGTGGGTTTTGAGCCCGACGAGGCCATAGACGACGTGCACTCCGGCCTTCTCGAGTTTCCTTGCCCACGAGATGTTGGCCTGCTCATCAAAACGAGCCTTGATCTCCACCAGTGCGAGGACTGACTTCCCTGATTCGGCCGCGCGAATCAAGGCTTCGATGATGGGGCTGTCACCGCTGGTGCGATAGAGGGTTTGCTTGATGGCGAGAACTTTAGGGTCGAGAGCGGCCTGTTCGAGGAAAGCCTGCACGCTGGTGGCAAAGGACTCGTACGGGTGATGAACGAGCACATCCCCAGCTCTGATTGAGCGGAATATGTCCGGCTCTTCGGTGGGCTCAGAGGGCAGTAACTGCGTTGCGGTAACGGGCAGGTGTGGCGTGTATTTGAGGTCCGGCCGGTCGAGACCAGCGATGTCGAATAACCCCGTGAGGCCCAGGGGGGCGGGAAGCCTAAAGACCTCATGGCTCGTGATGCCGAGTTCGGTTATCAAGAGCTCGAGGGTGACCGGGTCCATATCATCGGTGATCTCCAGACGAATCGGAGGCCCAAATCGTCTTCGCAAGAGTTCGCGCTCAAGCGCTTGAATCAGGTTCTCCGATTCGTCTTCGTCGACTTCGACGTCCTCGTTGCGGGTCACCCGGAATTCGTGGTGCTCGAGGACCTCCATGCCGGGGAAGAGCTCACCCACGTGCTGGGAAATGAGGTCCTCGATTGCGATGAATCTCACGCGTCCGGATCCATCGTCGGGGAGTGGAACAAATCTGGAGAGGATGGGTGGAACTTTGAGCCTCGCAAAATCGACACTGTCGGTCTTCGGGTTCCGAATGCGCACCGACAGATTTAAGGACAGGCCCGATATGTAGGGGAAGGGGTGCGCTGGATCAACAGCGAGTGGCATCAACACTGGGAAGATTTGCTCGGTAAAGAACTCGTCTAGTCCTTCACGGTCGCTCTCGGCAAGGTCAGCCCAGGTCTCAATGTGGATGTTCTCCTCATCAAGCGCTGGCTTCACAAGCTCGCGGAACGCTGTGGCGTGGCGCTGTTGGAGGGCTTCTGCGGTGGCAAAAATGTCGTCCAGCACAGCCTGGGGCGAGCGACCAGTGTTTGTCGGCACAGCGATACCGGTAGCGATACGTCTCTTAAGGCCTGCAACACGGACCATGAAGAATTCGTCGAGATTGCTGGCAAAAATGGCCAAGAAGTTGACCCGCTCGAGCAGTGGAATCGTCGGGTCTTCAGCAAGCTCCAGGACCCGCTGATTAAAGGCCAACCAGCTGATCTCGCGATCGAGGAAACGTTCGACCGGCAGATCGTCGCTCGGTGGAGCCTCGCCCTCATCGAAATCATCGGCAAAGTCACCACCGACACCGGTGGAGACGTCATAGCCGGGACGCAACTCATTCACGCCAGTCATTGTGTCACTCCTGGGTACCCAGCCACCAGAAAAAAGGTAAACAGGGGGTTACGAGCCAGAAGTGGACGTCGCCGCATCCGAGGCTGACTGTTGCCGTTCTTTGACCTCATCGGAGGCTTCAGCGACAGTGAACCGGTAGCCCACGTTGCGCACTGTGCCAATGAGAGACTCCATGTCCCCGAGCTTGGCCCTCAGGCGTCTAACGTGAACATCGACCGTTCTCGTTCCCCCGAAGTAGTCATATCCCCAAACTTCACTGAGCAGCTGCTCTCTTGTGAAGACCCGTTGTGGGTGGCCTGCGAGGAATCGCAGGAGCTCAAACTCCTTGTAGGTGAGGTCAAGGGCTTTGCCATTGACCTTCGCCTGATAGCTCACCTCGTCAATGGTGACGCCAGAGGCTGAAATCATTTGATCCTCAGGGCCTGGCTGGCTCTTGGTGGTAACCAGGCGCACTCTGGCGTCCA
>CAZQIH010000088.1:0-5024 GCA_964593715.1 uncultured Microbacteriaceae bacterium | reverse complement strand
GCAAGCCCAGTGAGCTCTCTGGGGGCCAGCAGCAGTGAGTTGCTATCGCCAGGGCGCTCGCCAGGAAATCTGATTTGGTGCTCCTCGATGAGCCACTGGCCAACCTGGACTACAAGCTCCGCGAGCAGTTGCGGGAAGAGCTCCAGGACATTTTCTCCACGGCGGACAACGTTGTGCTCTACAGCACCGCAGAACCATCCGAGGCGCTCGACTTTGCCACCACGACGGTGGCGATGTTCCAGGGGCGAGTTGAGCAGACTGGCCCCGCTTTGGACCTTTATCGCAACCCTTCGAAGGTCTCGGTGGCGCAGGCGCTCTCCGACCCGCCGATCAACCTCGTGTCCTCGAGCGTCTCTGGCGCCTCGGTTTCGTTTGGAAACACGACGGTGCCCTTCAAGGATTCCTCGCTTCGGGAGGGCCAGAGCTTCACTCTGGGTCTCCAGCCCCACCGCATCCGCCTCAGTCGTGCCAGTGCCAGTGACGCGGAGTTCACCGGAGTGGTGCAACTCGCTGAGGTTACAGGCAGCATCACCTATGTTCACTTGACGCTCCCCACTGGCGAGTACGTGGTGATTGAACTCGATGGCGCGCACCCAATGGACCCAGACACATCCGTGACGGGTTACTTCTCGACCTCTGACCTCTATGGATTTGATGCCGAGGGCGGCGCCACTCTATTTGTTCCGAAAGTGAGCGTGAAGTAAATGGCTGAGATAGTCCTCGATAACGTCGCCCACAGCTATGACGGCGGTAACACTTACGCCCTCAAGAAAATTGACATGACCTGGGAAGACGGCAAGGCATACGCCCTGCTTGGCCCCAGTGGCTGTGGCAAGACCACTCTGCTCAACATCATGTCGGGCATTGTGAAGCCTTCCCAGGGCCGGATCTATATCGACGGAGTCGATATCACCGACAAGCCGACCGAGGACCGCAATATCGCGCAGGTCTTCCAGTTCCCGGTCCTTTACGACACGATGAGCGTTCGCAAGAACTTGGAGTTCCCCCTCAAGAACCGCAAGATCGCCCCGGAGGTTATCGAAAAGCGCGTTGCGGAAATCGCAGAACTGTTGGGCCTTGAGGATGATCTCGATATCCGGCCAGGAAAACTGCGCTCTGACCTTCAGCAGATCGTGAGCCTCGGTCGTGGTTTGGTGCGAAGCGACGTTGCGGCGATTCTCTTCGATGAGCCTCTCACCGTCATTGACCAGAACTTCAAATGGACTCTGCGTAACCGCCTCAAGCGGTTGCACCTGCAGACAGGTGTGACCCTGGTCTATGTCACCCACGATCAAACCGAGGCGTTGACGTTTGCCGACAAGGTTCTTCTGATGAACGCTGGTGAAGTTGTGCAGACTGGCTCCTCGGAGGAGCTCTTCTTGGAGCCAAGCCACGAGTTTGCGGGATATTTCATTGGTTCTCCCGGCATGAACTTCCTGGATGTGACCGTCAAGGATTCGGTGGTCACCTTCGAGGGCATGAACTTGGGTAGCGCTGATGTTGCTGGCCTCCAGGGCTCCTACCGGTTGGGCGTGCGTCCAGAGTTCGTCACCCCCGGGGGTAGCAACGGACACCAGATGACAGTGCTTCGAGTAGAGAACCGCGGTGGTTACCAGCTGATCAAGCTCGGCCTTGGCTCGCAGACGCTGCTCTCCAAGGTTGAGTCCGATGTCTCGGTCCGTGAAGGCGACAAAGTCGCCTTCACCTTCGTGCCAGAGCGCACGTTCCTTTTTGAGCACAAAGTCATGTGCGCCAGGGTCCAGCCAGCAGGGAAAGGGCGATAAGTCATGCTGAGCAAGAGAAAGAACAACAAAGCCTGGTTCTTGGTGCTACCAGTGGTGCTGGTGGTGGCCTTCACGGCCATCATCCCGTTGATGACGGTGGCGAACTACTCCGTGCAGGATGTGTTGAGTCCGGCAAACCGTCTGTACATGGGGCTTGATTTCTTCCGTGCCATCGCCACAGACCCGGCGATTATCGCGGCATTCCAGCGAAATCTGATCTTTTCCACCCAGATCCTGCTCATTGAGATTCCCCTGGGTATCTTTATCGCTCGTCTGATGCCGCGGGAAGGCTGGAAGGCCGCGGCCGCACTTGTCATAGTGGCAATCCCGTTGATCATCCCCTGGAACGTGGTGGGAATTACCTGGCGTATTTTGGCCAGGCCCGACGTTGGACTCCTGGGGGTCACGGTCAATCAGTTCAGGCCCTTCGATATTGGTAACACCCCGGCTGATGCCTGGGTGACGATGGTGGCGATGGACGTGTGGCACTGGACGCCACTGGTCACGCTGCTGGTCTATGCCGGTCTTCGCTCAATTCCTCAGGCTTACTACCAGGCTGCAGCGATTGACGCGGCATCGCCGTGGTCGGTATTCCGGTTCGTCGAGCTTCCCAAGCTCCGGCGGGTGCTCATGATCGCCATTTTGCTGCGCTTTATGGACTCCTTCATGATTTACGCCGAGCCCTACATCCTCACCGGCGGTGGTCCCGGAACGTCTACCGAGGTGATGAGTATTTTGCTCTCGGTGCTCGCCCTCATTCAGTTCGATTTGGGCAAGTCGGCAGCATTCTCGCTGATCTACTTCTTGATCATCCAGGTCTTCTCGTTCATCTTCTTCACGGTGCTGACTCTCGATGAGCGTCCCGGCGCCACTAAGAAGACCAAGAGGACGGTTATTCATAAGCGAGACGATGCCGTCGAAGACGTCGCTACCGTGGAAGGAGGCCGGTCATGACTACCACCAACATCCCCGTGATCCAGGGCCCACTCAGGGGCTCCTACTTCGACTGGAGAAGCTGGCTTTTCTGGTTCATCATGGCCATCTGGTCGATTCCACTTCTGTGGCTGGTGTCGATGTCGTTGCGCTTCAACGAGGACATCCTGACCAAGTTCGAGATCATCCCATCCAGGATCTCTTTCCGGGGTTACACGGACTTCTTTTCAGACCCCCTCTGGGTCGGATCGTTCATCAACTCGATTAGCTACACGACCATCAACATGGTTCTTTCGGTCGCTGTCGCGCTTCCCGCCGCGTATGCGTTTAGTCGCTACACGTTCTCCGGCGACAAGCACCTGTTCTTCTGGTTGCTGACCAACCGGATGGCGCCAGCGGCTGTGTTTGCTCTGCCCTTCTTCCAGATGTACCAGGCGGTCGGGCTCTTTGACACGACCTACGCGGTCGCTCTGGCTCACATGCTCTTCAATGTCCCCCTTGCGGTGTGGATTTTGGAAGGGTTCATGTCCGGAGTTCCCAAGCAGCTGGATGAAATCGCGGAAATTGATGGCTACAAGTTCGGTCGCTTCTTCCTCACGATCTTCATTCCGATGATTCGGGCAGGTATTGGCGTGACGATGTTCTTCACCTTCATGTTCAGCTGGGTGGAGTTGCTCATAGCCAAGACACTGACAGGACCGCGAGCGATGCCGCTCGCGGTGCAGATGTCGACGACATCGACCGCTGCTGGTTTGGACTGGGCGTTGCTCTCGGCGGCTGGCGTGATCGCCATTGTCCCCGGTGTGATCGTCATCTGGTTTGTCCGCAATTACATCGCCAAGGGCTTCGCGTTAGGACGGGTGTAGCCATGTTTGATTTCATGTACTGGACGATTCCGGTGGCCATCATCTTTGTGCTGGTCTTCCTCATGATTGCCGGGATGACGATTTGGGGGCATTTCAGCCCTCCACACCGCCGTCAAGGCTTCGTGGGGTTTGTTACTGACCGCAGTGAGCGCCTCTATATTGCGCTGATCACCTTCGCGCTGATCATGGTGGTGTCCTTTGGCATCGTCGGCACCAATCCCTGGGTCTTTACCGCCATCGGCGCAGCTGTGGGAGCGGTGATTTTGAAATGGGGATGAGTTTAGGTTTGGCCAGCCCGCTTGGGATCTGGTCAAAGGGAGAAACGGCCAAGACGGGTCTCCCGATAACAACGTCAGTTAGCAGAGGTGTTGCTAGCTGGCAATTGACGAAAGGTAAGAAATGAGCGCAAGAAACGTCCTTTCACGGACGCGGAATGTCCTCGCCCTTTCGACGGCAACCCTCCTAGTCGCCTCGGCATGTGCCGGAGCGACCGGTGGGGCTGACGAGAGCTCTGTACCAGCTCTCGAAGGAACGCCTGAAGAAAAGGCAGCTCAGTACATCGACCTCTACTTCCAGGAGAGCACGCTCACCCGGGACGAGCAGATGGCCGAGCTGATGTGGTTCATCGAGGCAGCAGAACCCTACCAAGGGCTGGATGTGAATGTTCTTTCCGAGAACATTCCTACCCACGCATACGAGTCTGAAATTCTTGCTGCGGTCTTCTCAGACCTCACCGGAATCAACCTGACTCACTCGTTGATGGGTGAAGGTGAAGTTATGGAGATCATCTCGACTGAGATCCAGACTCGCACCTCGGTGTATGACGGCTTCGTCAACGACACCGACTCCATCGGTGGTCACCAGCGCGGTGACTACATCTACCCCATTTCGACTCTGTTGGATTCCTCCCCAACCTTGCCAAGCCTCGACCTCGATGACTTCATCGGTTTGAGCTTCGGTACCGGTTCGGACGGCGTTATCTATCAGATGCCCGACCAGCAGTTCGCGAACCTTTACTGGTTCCGCTACGACTGGTTCTCGGACCCCGAAATCCAGGCTCAATTCGAGGAAATCTACGGATACCCCCTCGGTGTTCCTGTCAACTGGTCTGCGTATGAAGACATTGCTGTCTTCTTCTCGACCCAGGTCAACGGTGATGGAACCATCAACGGTGAGAAGGTCTATGGTCACATGGACTACGGTGCGAAGCACTTCTCGCTTGGATGGCGCTTCACTGACGCATGGCTGTCGATGGCTGGAAACGGTGACACCGTCTTCCACCCTGAGACCGGAGATCGCACTCCTAACGGTATTCCCGTTGACGAGTGGGGTATTCGTGTCGAGAACTGTTCCCCCGTGGGTTCTTCTGTAACCCGTGGTGGTGACACCAACGCTCCTGCTTCGGTTTACGCCGTGCAGAAGTACCTCGACTGGTTCGAAT
>CAZQIH010000087.1:0-5181 GCA_964593715.1 uncultured Microbacteriaceae bacterium | reverse complement strand
ACCGAGTGGTCAACTGCTGATTTCGGCGAGGGAAGATCCTCGGCCAGTATTTCCTGCGTCAGGTGATCTTCCGAAGCCACCGTTGCAACAGACACCGTCGCCGTCGCCTCTGGCGCGGCTGTCACGGGGCTTTCCCCACGCAGTTGAGCCAGCACAGCGGCAAGTCCGTCCGGAGTCACGAGGACCTCGCGAGCTTTGGAGCCCTCAGAGGGCCCGACAATCTGCCGTGATTCAAGAAGATCCATAAGTCGCCCTGCCTTCGCGAAGCCGACCCGAAGCTTGCGCTGCAACATTGAGGTAGACCCGAACTGGGTTCCCACCACAAGCTCCGCCGCCTGCAGCAACACATCTAAGTCGTCACCGATGTCCGCATCGATGACGGCGGCGCTTCCAGCGCCGGCCGCTACCTCGGCACGATATTCCGGATCAGCCTGACGCTTCACATGGGCAACAACCTTGGCGATCTCTGCCTCCGAGACCCAAGCGCCCTGGACACGATTGGCCTTGGCCGCGCCCTGTGGCAAGAAGAGAGCATCGCCCTGCCCGATGAGCTTGTCGGCACCGGGCTGGTCAAGAATCACACGTGAGTCAGTCATGCTCGAGACAGCAAAAGCGAGGCGGGAAGGAATGTTCGCCTTAATGAGACCTGTGACCACGTCAACGCTGGGGCGTTGAGTTGCCACGACCAAGTGAATTCCGGAGGCCCTGGCCAGCTGGGTGATTCGAACAATGGAATCTTCCACATCCCGTGGCGCAACCATCATCAAATCCGCGAGCTCATCCACGACAACCAGCAAATAGGGATAAGGGCGGAGAACACGCTCACTACCGACCGGCAAGACAATCTCGTTGGCAACTACCGCCCGGTTGAAATCATCGACGTGCTTGAACCCGAAGCTCTCGAGGTCGTCGTAGCGCATGTCCATTTCTTTGACGACCCACTGCAGCGCATCAGCTGCCCGCTTGGGGTTCGTAATGATCGGCGTAATCAGGTGTGGGACACCCTGATACGCAGCAAGCTCCACGCGCTTCGGATCCACCAACACCATCCGAACCTCAGCGGGCGTAGCCCGCATGAGGATGGAGGTAATCATCGAATTGATAAAGCTTGACTTTCCGCTACCTGTGGCTCCTGCCACCAGGAGGTGGGGCATTTTCGCGAGGTTGGCCGCCACAAAGCCGCCCTCCACGTCTTTACCCACACCAATGACCATGGGGTGCACTTCTGAGGTAGCAGAGGGAGAGCGCAACACATCACCGAGAGAGACGATCTCGCGGTCAGAGTTTGGAATCTCGATTCCGATTGCTGATTTACCAGGAATCGGGGACAAGATGTTGACCTCGTTGGAGGCCACAGCGTAGGCAATGTTTTTGGCAAGCGCCGTGACTCTCTCGACTTTGGTTCCGGTCCCCAGCTCAACTTCATAGCGGGTGACGGAGGGGCCGCGGGTGAAATCAACAACTTTGGCGTTGATTTCAAACTGATCAAAAACGCTCGTGATCGCAGCCACAACCTGATCGTTCGCTGCACTGCGGCCCTTGGGCGGGGTGCCAGGAACAAGAATCCCAGGATCTGGCAACGTGTAGGGCTTGTTGGACTGGAGTCGGACTGGCGGTGCAGCGTCAACCGCCGGGACCTCGATTGGAGCCGTCACATCGGGCTCGGCAGCCGCTGCCAGAGCCGCCTCTGCCTTATTCAGCTGCGCGACTAAGTCCTCTTTGGTCGCGATACGCCCGGTGTCAGCAGCGGGCTGGCTGACAATGGGCGACTCGAAGGCGTCTTTTTTATCTTTCTTGCCACGTCGCCACCAGGGCATGGAGTTTGGATCCTCCAGGTCCAGGCCCAAATCGGTCAGCGTCCCAAACTCGACAGTGCTCTCGGCCTCCGCCTTTTTGTTCCTGGCAACCTCGTCCAGATCAACGCCAAAAAGGTAGGCGTAGCCTTCCTTTGCCCTGGAGACGATGCGCGTAGGAGGCGTCTTGGTCATGATCAGAAGCGACACCAGGAAGAAAATGACCATCACCGGCCAAGCCAGGAAAACGGTGGCCCCGCCCACGAAGACAAAGGGTTCCGCCACAACCCAGCCCAACAACCCACCCGCGGAGGCGAGTTCTGCAAAGGTGGCCTCTCCGGGGGCTGGCCGTCCGCCGGCCAAATGGGTCATCCCACTGACCGAGGTGAGCAGTAGGCCAAGACCAATGCCGATTCGACCGTTGTCATAGACACCAGAGGGGTGGCGGAACAACCACCCAGCGAAAATAAACAAAATCACCGGCAGCGCAAACGCCAGCCGGCCAAAAAACCCGCCGACGGTGTAGTTATCAAGCACCTGAGCCCAGGTTTGGTTGTAGTTGAACCACTCGACAATGACCCCGGCAATGGCGAACAAGAACAGTGCGAAGGGCACGCCATCTCTGCGGGCCTCTTTAGGCAGCTCGTCAGAACTCAAGAAACGAAAGCTCGCCCCCACCCACGAGGCCACAGTCAGCCAGGCAGTAGCCAGCGCAGAAGGCCCCCCAGAGGGTTGTGGCTGCACGGGTTGACTACGAGGAGTCCTGGCAGGCGATGCTGCCGCCGGGCGCTTTGCAGGCGTTCCCGCGCGCGCTCGAGGAGACGGACTTTTCTGAGCCATGAACCTCACGCTACAAGCCCACAGCCCCAGAAATAGGCAACGAAACACAGTGCCCAACTGTCAACAGCGGCCCGTTACAAAAACTTATCCACCAATATCCCTAGACAGTAGTGGTATCACTTTGATACCGTCACGCTATGGCCATGACACTAAGAATCTCCGATGATCTCGACCAGAAACTCACGCTTCACGCGGAGCGGGTCGGTGTTTCTAAGCAAAAATTCGTTATTCGAGCTATCGAGGCACAGCTTGAGCGCGACAGCCAAGCCGCCGTTGCTGCCGCTGTATTCGACAAGGTCCTACTGCGCGACAAGGAGCTCTTGGACAAGCTCTCGACATCGTGACCGTTTACCTCGACCCGGAGGTTCTCCTCAGCCAGCTCACCCGGGTCGGGTTCATGGTGAGAGACCCGGGATTATTCCTCTCGGCTCTCGCCCGTCCCCAGACATCGCTCTTTGGGGTTGACGCGTACCCGACACTCCCTCTCAAGACAGCGGCCCTGATGGATTCACTCGTCAACAACCACCGCATGATGGATGGAAACAAGAGATCTTCCTGGTTTGCCGCAAACCTTTTCCTGGAGTTGAACGGCTTCGAGCTCGCTGCCGAAACTGGGGACGCTTTCGCATTCATCCTGAGAATCGCCACCAACGAGGCGTCATTGGAGGACACAGCCCAGTGGCTTAGCAGTCACATGAGAGAGCTAGCCCAGCCCTGATGTTTATCGCTGCCCCTCATAGACTGGCCAGAGGAGGTTCACCATGGACATCACGGGCAAAATTTTCGTCGTCACCGGAGCCGGTAATGGAATTGGGCGCGAGGTAGCACTCAATCTAATCAGCCGCGGGGCATCTGTTGCCGGATTAGACATCAAGCCGGAATGGCTCGAGGAGACGAAGTCTCTGGCTGGCACACAGGCCAGTCGGTTCCAGTCATTCCCAATCGACATTACGGACCGCAAGAAGGTGCTGGCTCTTCCCGCGAAAATCGAGAAGACTCTGGGCGCGCCGGATGGGCTCGTCAATGTTGCCGGCATCATCCAGCCCTTCGTCCGAGTGAACGACCTCGACTTTGAATCTATTGATCGGGTCATGAACGTCAACTTTCACGGCCCCCTCAACCTGATCAAGGCCTTCCTGCCGGGTCTCCTCCAGAAACCAGAAGCCCACTTGGTGAACGTCTCGTCCATGGGTTCCTACGCTCCGGTCCCCGGGCAGACCGTGTATGGCGCGAGCAAAGCGGCCATCAACCTGTTGAGCGAGGGCCTACGGTCCGAGCTAATGGGCACACATCTGCGGGTGACCGTGGTCTATCCAGGTGCGATTGGCACGAATATCGCCGGTAACTCAGGACTCGACATGAGCGGCGCCGGCGAGGCTGGCGCCCGAAAGGTCGTGGCACCAGCAGATGCCGGCCGTCAGATTGTCGATGCGATAGTCGCCAACAAGAAGCGCATCACGATTGGCCAAGACGCAGCTGCGCTGTGGAAAATCAATCACCTGTCGCCCGACTTGGCTGCCGGAATGATTTACAAGGGCATGAAAGACTTACTCCCCTAGGAGGTCACACCATGAAGAAACTCTTTGGGTCCTATACCTACACCTGGTGGCAAATGGGAGTGTTCAAGCTCTCCCTCCTTGCCATTGGCATGATTGCCGGCGCCTATTTGGCCAGCTTTGTACTGGAGTCCCTGCTGGTATTCATCGCGATTGCGGTCCTCGCCTCCGGCTACATCATCGGGGCTAGCCTGAGCGGCACTAACAAAAAGTAGTCACCTGCGCTAGGGTGGGAATATCGGTGGGCAGTTAAACGCTCCCCTGCGTCGTAGAACGCTCCCTCACCACCTAGTGGTTGATAATTTTCTTGCGGCGATCGAATACATCACTCGATGTCTTCGCCCTTCACCAGGCGCACGCCTGGCTCACCCAGGTGATGGTTTCCATCACTAGAAAGCTTCACAACAATGTCTGTTTCCTCTTTTTCATCTCTTGGCGTTCCCGCCAACATCTGCAACGCCCTTACCCGCATGGGTATCGACGAGCCCTTCCCCATCCAGATCGACACTCTGCCCGACACCCTTGCTGGCAAGGACGTGTTGGGCCGGGGGAAGACTGGCTCTGGCAAGACCCTCGCGTTTAGTATCCCGATGGTCGCAAGGCTCGCTGGAGAACTCTCCGGTGGCCGTCGAAGCCAAGGCCGCCCGCTGGGCCTTGTGCTCGCACCAACCCGCGAACTGGCAACTCAGATCACCAACGTGATGCGCCCGCTGGCTGAGGCCATGAACCTCCGTGTCACCACCATCTTCGGCGGAGTATCCCAAACCCGTCAGGTTCAGGCCCTGCGAGATGGCGTCGAAATCGTGGTGGCAACCCCGGGCCGTATCGAAGACCTCATGGGTCAGGGCTTCCTGCGCCTCGACGCCATCGAGATCACCGTCCTTGACGAGGCCGACCACATGGCAGACCTCGGCTTCTTGCCAGTAGTCACTCGCATCCTCGCTGCCACGCAAACTGGCGGGCAGCGCTTACTCTTCTCCGCCACCCTCGAT
>CAZQIH010000086.1:0-5220 GCA_964593715.1 uncultured Microbacteriaceae bacterium | reverse complement strand
ATCAACGCCAGGCTCGGCGTTAGTCGTTGAGATAGCGCCGGGGGACCGCAGGCGACATCGCGCTCACGACTTCGTCGCCAATGGTTCCTGACCAGGCCGCCCAGTCTTCGGCCAACGGTGAGCCATTCGAGGGATCGCCAAAGAGTGTTATGACATCGCCGATGGCGGGGGTTCCGGTCTCGGGCCATCCGAGGATGCAGTGATCGACCTCCACCGCGGTGATCGGCAGCCGCACGCCTTGCCAGGACACCCAGCCCGTTCCGGCGGGGAGTGGCATCAGCCCGTGGCCAAAACCCATTCCAAGGGTGAGGAATTTAGTCACTTCATCCACGCCGGTGATGAGCGCTCGCGCCGCCATGACCGGAACAAACCCGAGTTCCTCGGCGCTTCGATCGTCAAACGGGCTGACACCAAAAGCAATGATGCCGATTCGGACCATGTCGAGCCTTGATTCGGGCAAATCTTCGGCCGCCGCGGACGCTGCGATGTGGGTGATGGTGGGGGAGAGCCCAGCAGCCCTCGCTACCTCCAGCGCGTCACGGAAGCGCTCAAGGGAGCGCTGGTCTTCCGCTAAGGATGTGTCGGCCAGGTGAGACCACAGGCCTTCGACGACGATTAGCCCGGCCGTCTCGAGTTCCTTGGCCTTGGCTACTAGAGCTGGCCAGAGAGCCGGCAAGCAGCCGTTTCTATGGAGTCCGGTATCGATTTTGAGGTGAACAGTGGTCGTCAAGCCTTGGCACTGAGCGGCAATCGCATCGAGCTGCCAGGCGTGTGAAATACCCAGGGTGAGATTGGCGTTGCTCGCTGCCAGAAAATCATCGTGAGGGGATAGCAGCCAGGCAAGCATGGGAGTCTCGGGAAGTGTGTCTCGCAAGGCGATGCCGGTAGGAATATCAAGTACCGCAAGTGCATCGGCACCCGCTGCGATGGCCGCCTCAGCTAGGGCTGCCCCACCGTGTCCGTAGGCTTCAGACTTCACCGCGATCATGAGCTTCGCCCCACCTGCCAGCTGGGCGCGGGCGCGAGTCACATTCGCGCGAAAGTTGGGGAGAGAGATATCAAGCCAGAACGGCGCATCTACTGCCATGTTTTTACCACCCGCGCCCCGAGATGTGACAGGAGAGCGGCCTCTGGGCGATGTGACCACGCGCTCCACTGGGCCAAAGAGGGCGTATCACCCCAGATAATTGCTCGCTCACCTACTCCAACGGCAGCATTTCCAACGTCCACCACGCACTGGTCCATGGCTATGCGCCCAGCGATCGGGAAGGGCACTCCGCCGAGCGAAACCTGGCCACCGCGAACCCGAGGAACGCCATCGGCAAAGCCTGCACTGACAAGAGCCAGCGTGGTGTCTGTCGTGGTCTGGTATTCATAGCCATAGGACACAGGTGTTCCTGAGGGCACCTCTTTGACAGAGATCACCGTGGCGCTGAAGACCACGACGGGGCCTCCTGGGCCATCCCACCAGGCTGACAGCGCGGGCGCCTGGGCGGAGGTGGCTACAAGGCCCGAAGGCGCACTGCTCCAGGAGTCGACTGAGCAGTAGCGGAACCCCATCTCCTGGGCGACCTGGCCCACCTGGACTAAGCCGCACCCCATAGCGTTGGCACGCAGATCAATCGCAGCGTCCTCGCCGTGCTCGGCATACAGCGCAGCGAGATTGGTGGTGAGGGCGGCTCGCCGGAGCTCAGCGCTGCGCAGGGGAGGGCCTGGCTTAGTGCGCGCGGTCATCCCGCAGTCGGTCTGTTTCGTCGTGCCACTTCACAATCTTGTCGCCGAGTGACTCGCGGTACTTCGACGCGTGGTGACCACAGAAGAGCAGGTCGCCTGTGCTGAGGGTTACCCGAACGTAGGCCTGTGCTCCGCAGCTGTCACACACGTCGCCGGCACCCAGTGGCGCGACAATGTCGAGAGCGCTGTCGGTGGTCTCGGTTGCTGCGTAAGACATTGTCTCTCCTTGGCCTGGTGTTGTTGTTCTGGAACATTTCATCATGACTGTGCTGAGATTCGTGGTCAGACTCTCCCAGGTTCGCCTACCGCGTAGTTGGTGTTCTCGGCGGTGTGAACGGCTCTTGTCTTACCCCAGGCCTATGCTCGGGGGTGCGCTACAACACAAGGAGTTAGCTAGACGGTGGCAAGTTCAGATTATTCGGCCCGGCACCTCTCAGTTTTGGAAGGACTGGAGGCTGTCCGGAAGCGGCCCGGCATGTACATCGGTTCCACCGATGCCAGGGGTCTCATGCACTGTCTCTGGGAACTCATTGATAACTCGGTAGACGAAGCTGTCGCTGGGCATGGCAAGGAAATCACCGTGATGGTCCAGGCCGATGGCAGCGTTGAGGTTCACGACCGCGGGCGCGGCGTCCCCGTTGATATCGAGCCCAAGTCGGGCCTGACGGGCGTGGAGCTGGTCTTTACGAAGCTGCACGCTGGTGGAAAGTTTGGTGCTGGTTCCTACGCGACCTCCGGAGGTCTTCACGGTGTTGGGGCGTCTGTTGTCAACGCGCTCGCGGAGCGTCTCGACGTCGAAGTGGACCGCGACGGGGTCACGTGGGGAATGTCCTTCCGCCGCGGAGAACCCGGCATCTTTAGCGATGGAGAGGGCGCGAAGGCCCCCCAGTCGCCCTTTGAGCCCTTTGTTGATAACAGCGAATTGGTTCGCCTAGGCAAGGTTGCCAAAGGCGTCACTGGTACTCGAGTGCGCTTTTGGCCAGACCCGCAGATCTTTGGCAAGGCCGCAACTTTCGCCTCGCCTGAACTGGCTGAGAGAGCCAGGCAGACGGCGTTCCTGGTGCCTGGGCTCACGATTCACGTTCATGATCGCAGCGGTGCCGAAGAGTCTGTGGTCACCTACTCTTCAGAGGGTGGCCTGCGAGACTTTCTCGAGTTTCTAGCCCCTGACCAACCGGCAGTCGGGCCATGGCACTTTTCTGGCTCTGGCCAATTCGATGAGACCGTTCCGATGTTGGACTCTCAGGGGCGCTTGGAATCCACTGATGTGACGAGAGACGTGCACGTGGACGTGGTGGTCCAGTGGGGCACCGGGTATGACACCGTCATCAAGAGCTTTGTGAACATCATCCAGACTCCCAAGGGCGGAACACACCAGGCTGGTTTCGATGCCGGGCTCGTGAAGGCCATCCGGGCCGAGATTGACAAGAATGCCCGACGGCTCAAGGTTGGAAAAGACAAGGTCGAAAAAGACGACATTGTGTCTGGCCTCACGGCCATTGTTGCCGTACGCGTGCCCGAACCGCAGTTTGAGGGCCAAACCAAAGAGGTGTTGGGCACGCCTGGCATCAAGGCGATCGTGCAGTCCGTCGTTACGGAAGGGCTGGGGCAAAAGTTTGCGTCCGGTAAACGAGACGACAAGGCATCGAGCGCGCTTCTTCAGGAAAAAATCGTTGCGGAAATGAAGACGCGGCTCTCAGCCCGGGCGCTCAAGGAAACCCAACGGAGAAAAACAGCTCTTGAGTCCTCGACGTTGCCAACAAAGCTCGTCGACTGTCGCACCAAGGACGTGGAAGGCACCGAACTCTTTATCGTGGAGGGTGATTCGGCGCTGGGGACGGCAAAGCTTGCCCGAGACAGCAACCATCAGGCGCTCTTGCCGATTCGAGGCAAAATCCTTAACACTCAGAAAGCCTCTGTCCAAGACATGCTCGACAACCAAGAGTGCGCCGCCATCATCCAGGTTGTCGGCGCTGGATCTGGTCGAACCTTCGACCTCACCAGTGCTCGCTACGGGAAGATCATCATCATGTCCGACGCTGATGTCGATGGCGCACACATACGAACCCTGCTCCTCACTCTGTTCTTTCGCTACATGCGCCCACTTGTTGAAGCGGGACGCGTCTATGCGGCGGTTCCGCCCCTGCATCGCGTCATTGTTCAGGGTCGGGGCAAAGCGGGAAACGAGGTCATTTACACATACTCGGAAGAGGAACTCACTACTGTTCTCGCCTCGCTCAAGGCCGCAGGCAAGACCTACCAGGAACCCATTCAGCGCTATAAAGGCCTCGGCGAGATGGACGCAGATCAGCTGGCTGACACCACGATGAACCCAGCTGGGCGAACCCTGCGTCGCGTCAGAGTATCGGACGCCCAACAGGCATCAGATGTCTTCGAGTTACTCATGGGCAACGACGTTGCTCCCCGTCGGGACTTCATCGTCTCTGGTCCGGGTCTCTCTCGCGACCGGATTGACGCCTAGCTGAACGCTTCGCCGAAGAACGCTGGGCTTTGTGGGGTTAGTGCGCCAGAGGCGTCTCGTTTCGCTTCTGGAAGATCGAGTTCTAGTGGCTGGCCCTTGGAGTCAAGCGCGAGGGGCGCTCGCCCGACATATGCCCTCACGAGAACGTCTTCGCCCTTCAAGAACGTGTGAGCCCTTACCCCACCGGTGGCCCGCCCCTTGGAAGGGAATTCGGCCAGTGCGGTGCGCTTGATTCTGACTGCCTCGGTCCCCGGCAGGACTAGGGACGAACCAGACACCGTAACGACGGCGGCCTCGTGGGGTGGAAGCGCGCCGGCCCACTTCACGTGCGCCCCTTCGCCAAGGGCGACCCCGGCCATTCCCGCAGCGCTTGGGCCCTGGGGCCTGACTGCCGTGGCAGGGAAGTGCAGAAGCTGACCCGTTGATGTGATGAAGACACAGTGGGTGTCATCGCCGGCAATTCCAGCACCCACGACGGTATCGCCTTCTTTGAGAGCGATGAGGCTGTGATGAGCCTTGTCGGGAAGACCGGAGAGCGCAACGCGCTTGACTACACCTGCTGCAGTGCCGAGCATCACAGTGGGGGCATCGTCGAGGTTCACCACTCCCACAATGGCTCCATCGCTGGGGCGCAGGCCCAGGAATTCCTCGAGGGCGACACCATCAGAGAGGTGGGGCTGGGTTGGGTCAAGCTCTGGCAAGTCCATCGGGTGGAACACGTGCATGTTCCCAGCACTGGTGAGTGCACCCAGTGACCCGCGCAGCCGGGAGGAGGCCCTAGCCAACAGCGCATCGTGTGGGCTTCGCGTGCCTGCGGAGATTGCCTCTCCCTCAGGCCACACAACGCGAGCGGCTTTGCCGCTGGCTGAAACCAGGACATCGCAGGGGGCGTCGGTGATTTCCAAGTTGGCAACGCTCGGTTTTGCGCGCACCACCGGGGCAGTGACACCAGAGAGCACGCTGCGCCGGGGGGTCCCATACGCCTCAGACACTGCCGCCAACTC
>CAZQIH010000085.1:276-5225 GCA_964593715.1 uncultured Microbacteriaceae bacterium | reverse complement strand
CGGGTTTCACCGACTCAATGTCGCCAAGCGCCTCCCTCAGCGTGGCGGCTTCAGCGGCCCGGGCGTGCGACTCGGTGCGGAGCACGTCAAGTTGCTTCTCTAGCTCCCGGTGTTGTTCATAGGCCTCTCTGTAGCGATCCGAGAGCTCAGCCAAGCGAGGCCCAGCAAATCTGTCCAGCGACTCTCGCTGGGCCGACTCGGACCTGAGGCGAATCTGGTCGCTCTGGCCGTGGATGACGACCAAGTGCTCGGCAATGTCTGAGAGCGTTGCTACCGGAGCGTTGCGGCCACCGATCACAGCTCGGGAACGACCTTCCTGGAGAACCTCCCTAGCAACAATCAACTCGTCGTCGTCCAAGGCGGCACCGATGTCAGCAACGCGCTCCCTAACGGGAGAGTCGTCCTTGATCGTGAAGCGGCCTTCGACCCATGTCGCAGCACTCCCCTGGCGCACCCGCGCTGAATCTGCGCGATCGCCCAAGAGCAAACCCAGTGCCGTGACCACCATTGTTTTTCCCGCACCCGTCTCCCCGGTGACAACGGTCAGACCGGGGCCCAATGGGAGGCGAGCCTCGCTAATTACCCCGAGATTGGTAATGGTGATGTCGGAAATCACGCGCGACTATCCTTTTCCGGGCCCGCGCCAGCCAGTGACAGGAAGGCCAAACTTCTTGACCAGTCGGTCCGTGAATGGCCCGGGGTGAAGGCGAGCTAGACGCAGCGGGTGTTCGCTACGCTTCGCGACAACGCGAGACCCTGGCTCAATGTCAAGACCGCGACGACCGTCGCACCAGAGCACTGCGGTGGCTCCGGAGCGATCCAGCAACTCAACAGCCAAGACCGAGTGGGGACCCACCACCAAAGGCCGCGCGAAAAGCGCATGCGCAGAGAGGGGGACCATCAGTAGAGCCTCCACCTCTGGCCACACAACCGGACCGCCGGCAGAGAAGGAATACGCGGTCGAGCCGGTGGGTGTGGCCAACACAACACCGTCCGCTCCAAAGGCCGAAATCGGTCGGCCGTCAACTTCGAGCGCTAGCTCAATCATGCGGGCCCTGGATGCCTTCTCAATGGCCGCTTCGTTGACGGCGAAGGTGGTGAATATCTCGCCAGAGGCATTGGAGACCGACACATCCAACACCAAGCGCTCGTCGACATCGTATTCACCAGCAAGTGCCTGGGACACAGTCCAGGCCAAGTCGTCGCGTTCACTTTCCGCGAGGAAGCCGACATGGCCGTGGTTGATTCCAAGAATCGGTGCCGAAGCGCCCCGGGTCAGCTCGACCGCTCCGAGGATGGTGCCATCACCACCCAACACGATGGTCAGCTCAAGATCCGACAGCGCTACACCGGCGCCTAAAACGACAAAGTCACCAGCTCCAGCCTTACGAAAATCTTCCTCTTGCACTGCTGCGACAACGGGAGTGGCTCCGGCGGCACGCAACTGCTCACACACTGCGACCGCGGCGGCGAGGGCATCCGCACGAGCGGTGTGGGCAACAACAAGCATGTGCCTGGTGGTCATGCCGTCTCCTCGCTCAGGAATGGGTCACGTGGTGGATGTGCTCAGACCATTGTGTCTGATTCCGCCGACGCGTGGGTGTAAACCAACACAGGTACTCCCGATTACCGGCTTCACCGGTAATCGGTGAGGGCATGACGCCTGCGAGATGGAGCCCGCTGGCCTCTGCTGCTCCGACGACCGCGGTGATCGCGGCAGCATGACCGGCAGGATCCGTGGCGATTCCCTCAGTCACGCCGGTTCTGCCCACCTCGAACTGTGGCTTGACTAGAGCAATCCAGGACGCAGGCCCCACCACTGTCACCACAGGCCCAAAAACGTGGGTGAGCGAGATAAAGCTCAGATCCGCAACGATCCAATCGATACGCCCAACACCTAGATCTCTCCACCACTGCTCATCGAGGTAGCGGACGTTGATTCCCTCGCACAGAGTGACGCGCTCATCCGATACGAGGCTTGGGTGCAGTTGCCCATGCCCGACATCCAGAGCGACCACGTGCTTCGCTCCCCGCTCGAGAAGAACCTGGGTGAACCCTCCCGTGGAAGCACCAAGGTCTAGGGCTGCCCCGCCGTCAACACTGATATCCCAATGATCAAGAGCGCCCAAGAGCTTGTGGGCGCCGCGGCCGACATAATCGTCACCCCCGTGGAGTTCGATGGTGGAGTCCTCGCCAACAGGCAGAGCGTGCTTGGTCTGGATGACACCATCGACGCTCACTTCGCCAGCGTCGATACGACGCTGCGCCTTGGTCCGACTCTCCACAAGCCCCCTGCTCACTAGGGCTTGGTCAAGGCGCATCGAGGGCATTAGGAGGATGCGGGTGCGTCGAGAAAACCTTTGAGCTCGTCGTGGAGATCATTCAGAGCCGTAATCCGCTCATCAAGGGGAAGGGAGGAAAGCGCCGACAGTCGGGCTTCCATCTGCTCGGGGGTCCACGCGGTCATAGAGACGAATATATCTGGGGATCGACATCAAGTCCGAAAATCTTGAGCCCGGAATCATGAACAATGGTGGCGCCAGCGCGAACCAAATCAATTGGCGCGCCCGCGCGGGCCACACGAATCACGTGGTCTTTCCGTCGAACGACGGCCCGCCCCACCTCAACGGTGTGAACACCATCGGCATCCGTGTGGCGATTGGTTTCTGGATAGGGCTTGTGCAGATCTCGCAGATCTTCAAGGACATAGCTCGGGCGCATACTGACATCACTGGCAAGCAGCGTTTTCGCGGAGTCAATACCGGTGAGGACCAATGCTGAGCGCATCCCTGCGCGATTTGCACCAAGAACGTCGGTGTCCAGGCGATCGCCAATCATGAGTGTCTCCTCCGGCGCGGAGCCAAAGCGCTCAGCAGCTACCTGAAAAATCTCAGGCTCTGGCTTCCCGGCAAAAGTGGCAAGCCGTCCCACTGCGAGATGAACGGCAGAGACCAAGGCGCCATTCCCTGGCGCCACTCCCCCTTGGAGGGGTATCGTCCAGTCGGTGTTCGTCGCTACCCACGGAATCTCCGGCCTGCGCTGAAGGGCAAAGGACGCTTGTGCGAGGTGTTCCCACCCGACTTCAGGAGAAAAGCCCTGGACAACCGCATCGGGGGAATCATCGGCACGGCGAGTCACACGAAATCCGGCGGCCTCGACTTCGCTCACTAGGCCCACACCTCCGACAACCAGTACCAACGCACCCGCTGGCAACAGCGAGCTGAGCATCCGTGCTGCAGATTGTGGGGATGTCACGACATCATCCGCGCTGGCGGGAAGCCCATACCCAGCAATCTGGGCTGCGACCTGCTCGGGTGTCCTGGACGCGTTGTTGGTGACATAGCCAAGACGCACGCTCTTGGCGGCCTTTGACAGAGACTTGACCGCGTGCGGAAGCGGGTCAGGACCTCGATAAATAACGCCATCGAGATCCAGGAGGAGAACCCGAATACCCTCCAGCGGGCTTGGCTTGCCGCCGATCACGCCTGATCGTCCTCCGGCATCTCGACAACCACAACGCTGTCTTCTTCATCATCCGGCGCCGAAGCTTCAGCAAGGGCAAGAGCGGCTCTATTGGCGCGCTCTCCCCACAACTGGGCTTCCTCGTCGCGACCGAGCTCCGCCAACACCACAGCGTAGGAATCAAACAGGGCAGGCGAAAACGAGTAGGCAGTATCGGGGGTGAGTTGGGGGATCTCTAGTTCAGCCAGCGCCAATTGCGGCTGGTCCATATCAAGCCGTGCGCCTGAGCGCGCGATAGCCAACTCCACCTGAACAGGAACAGGCAAGGTCGAGCGGACTACGTCGCCGGCCAACTCCAGTGCGCGGTCAGGGCGACCTAGTCCGCGTTCGCAATCCACCATCAACGGCAACTGGTCGTTACTGCCGGATAGCCTGCGGTAGGTGCGCAACTCCCGCAGGGCCAAAGCAAAATCTCCGGTCAAATAGGCAGTAATACCCACCGTTTCCCGAACAACCGGAATTCGACCCGCCCTTCGTGCGGCAGCGAGCGCGTGCTGGTGCGCTCGCTCGGGGTCCTCGTCGACGACCCTGCTTGCCATTACTAGGTGACCAGCAACCCACTCCGCGTTTTCTTTGGTGAGAGCCTTCAGCTCACGCCATGCGGCACGGTCAAGTTCTGCTGGAAGTGCGTCGGCGTCAACGGCCGGGTCATTATGGCGAGGAGCATCGTCGCGCTCCTCGCGAGGTTCGCGATCACGGGGTGGCCTCGAACCGCGGTCAGCACCGGGTGCACCATCGCGTCTGGGACCAAAACTGCGACGTGGAGCACCATCAGCGTCACCGGTACGGCGCGGACCATCAGACCGACGCGGCCCATCAGCGCGCCTGGCATCGCCAGGCTTACCATCCCGCGGAGGTCGTGGCCTAGAAGCACGATCCCCTGCACCCTCTGCGGGCTTACGACCAAAACGATCGCCGTCCTTGCGCGGCCGATCACTGGACGCGCCGGGGGCGCCGTCTCTTCGGGGGCGCGCCGGGCGGGGCCCTGAGGGTTTTCTGCCCTCGGAGGGACGCTTCGGCGTTCTGGATCGGTCGTTGTCTGTCATGGTTGTCCTTGTTAACGCAAAATGGCCACCCCTGGGGGTGGCCATTTCACAAAGAAGTCCGGCGGTGTCCTACTCTCCCACGAGGTCACCCTCGCAGTACCATCGGCGCTGAAGGTCTTAGCTTCCGGGTTCGGAATGTAACCGGGCGTTTCCCCTTCGCTATGGCCGCCGAAACACTATTGATTTATCAATCGTTTACGGACAGTCATGCATCAGTGCTGATTTAACAGCGATGCAGATCTGTGCGTAGTTCTCGACCGTAAATCGAGAACCACAAAGTGGACGCGAGCAAAAACTCATTCTCTAGAAAGAGGTGTTGTCAAGTTATCGGCTTATTAGTACAGGTCAGCTGCAAGGGTCGTTAGTCCCCTCTTCCACATC
>CAZQIH010000085.1:0-266 GCA_964593715.1 uncultured Microbacteriaceae bacterium | reverse complement strand
CCCAGTCGTCTACTGGGAGCCTCTCGCCCCGAAGGGCATGGAAATCTCATCTTGAGGCCGGCTTCCCGCTTAGATGCTTTCAGCGGTTATCCATCCCGAACGTAGCTAATCAGCGGTGCTCCTGGCGGAACAACTGACACACCAGAGGTTCGTCCAACCCGGTCCTCTCGTACTAGGGTCAGATCCTCTCAAATTTCCAACGCGCGCAGCGGATAGGGACCGAACTGTCTCACGACGTTCTAAACCCAGCTCGCGTACCGCTTTAA
>CAZQIH010000084.1:3853-5281 GCA_964593715.1 uncultured Microbacteriaceae bacterium | reverse complement strand
GCTCAAGTGGGATGTTGAGAGCGGAGCGATGGCGTCCAAAATGATGGACCCGATCAGCTGACCACTAATGAGGCTTACCCCCAAGCCAAGGACGCCAACAATGCCGACCACGGTCACCTGCACCACAATAAAGACGACCCCGATGAACCCGCCGGTCCAGAGCCACCACGTCGCAGGCAGGCTCTCGGGAAGCCCCAGAGTTGGCAGTGACGCTGCGAAGGCAACCAGGAGCGCTGTGGTTCCGACCACAAAATTGACGAACGTCGCGGCAATGGCGGAGCCCGCCACGTTGCGCACCCGACCATTCACCGCCTGCTGAAATCCGGTACCAGCACCGGCTAGCAGGGGCAGGAGAAACAGAAGGCCCACGTCAGGGAGAGATCCGGGCGCGACATCGAGTGCCACCACAACACCCACAAGAACGATAAGTGCCCCAAGTCCCCGCTGGAGTCGAAGCGGAACCTTCGTCACGCCAAACCAACCCCTGGAATCAATCAGGACAGCGCCGAGGCTCTGTCCTGTTACCACAGCAATGGAGAAGACAGCGACGCCCAGCACCCCAGCGCTCAGGCCCTGGGTCAGCACCAGGAAAGCTCCTCCAGCCCCGCCCACCATTGCCCACCAGGGCAGCCGTCCCTCCAGCACGGAAGTGCGAAGAGTGGCCAGGCCCGCCCGGCCAGAGGGACTGCCAATCATCACAAGAGTGATGACCGCGAGGCCAGTGGAGAAAGAGATGAGGGCTGCAAGCGCACCATTGCCCAACGCGAGTCCAAATTCCCCGTTGATCCGGGACTGCAGCGCAACAAAAACCCCAGCAACCACGCTCACGGCGACAGCAAGCGCGGTAACACCTCTACTGGCTGGTGAATGTGCTTGGCTCACCAGGTAAGGCTAGCGAAGGCCTGGAATTATGCTTACCGAGTGAGCACCACTCGAATTCCCCTGTGGGACAACGCAAGGTTCCTTGCTATCACTCTTGTTGTGCTGGGCCACGCGCTCACCAAGACCACTGCCGCAACCGATAGCGCGTATGTGCTCTACACGGTGATTTATCTCTTCCACATTCCGCTGTTCGTTTTTCTCTCCGGGTACTTCTCCTCCGCCGATGCTCCAACATTGAAGAGACTGCAGAGTGTGCTCGTTGACCTCCTGCTGCCCTATCTGATCTTCGAAACCGTGTGGTCGATCATTCAGAGCATCAACGCCGGTGAGTTTTTGTTCAATCCGTTGCGAGCGTCATGGACCCTGTGGTTCCTGCTGTCTTTGGCTGCATGGCGAATACTGCTCCCCTACATCGCACTGATTCCTTTCCCTCTGGTGGTGAGCACGGCCATCGCCGTGCTCTCTGGTTACTGGAGCGTGGATCAAACCCTGTCTCTCTCCAGAACGCTCGCTTTCTTGCCGTTCTTCGTCCTCGGTTGGCGGGCC
>CAZQIH010000084.1:0-3843 GCA_964593715.1 uncultured Microbacteriaceae bacterium | reverse complement strand
CTATCTGAATCAACCACCGTCTGGTTCCGGGTGGGTGGGGCTGTGACATTCGTAGCGATTGTCACAGCGGTGGCCTTGAATGTTGAGCGCCTTAGAGCAGTGGGCTTTCGCAAACTTCTCACCGCGGATATGGGCTATGTCGATGCTGGTTTTGATCAGTGGTTTAGCGGTGCCGGACGGTTCGGTGTCTTTGTGATTGCAGTGCTGATGATTGCTGCCTTCGTGGCTCTTACCCCGAGGCGAACCACCTGGTTCACAGCCTTCGGCGGAGCGACCATGACCGTCTATCTCCTCCACAGCTTTGTGCTGGCACCACTGCGAGCGACCGAGCTGCTCTCGGGCGCTATTTCATGGTGGCACCTAGTGCTGGTGGTGCTCGGAAGCATTGGTCTGACTGTTACTTTGGCGCAGCCGTTTGCCACACGGCTATTCGCTCCACTGACAAGGCCGAGCTGGATGCTGCCCTCGACAAGAACTAATCTTTCCTAAACGCTGATTTTCAGGGCGTGGCGGTGAGCACCAACGGTTCGAGATCTCCGAGATCAAGGGTTTCCCGGACCTTCCATAGGTCATAAGCGTCCTGCATTGCCAACCAGCTCTCAGGGGTGCGACCTAAAACAAACGACAGCCGCAAAGCCATCTCAGGACTGACCCCGTGATTGCCCGAGAGTAACCGCTGGGCAGTCGAGGGGGTAACTCCAAGCTTGCCGGCGAGGGTTCGCACACTGATCCCCGAGGGCTGGAGGTAGACCTCAACGATGAACTCCCCGGGATGGGGAGGGTTGTGCATAGGGGGCGAGGTTTCCATAGCAAAATGTAGCACGTTGCGCATCACGCACCATCGTCGTTACGCACCCCGATGACAGCTGGTTACAACGACCAGGTTAAGCCCCCGAGGATTAGGGCTCGCGATAGATGCTGTGGCGACCGACTCGTCGCCAGACCACAATCTGCTCGTTCTCGACTGTCACAAACTCAAAGGTGGCCCGGCCATCCGGGCCAGAGAAGGACCAGGTCATCGCCATGATGCCAGTGCCCGTCAGGCGCTCAACCCGCAGCGACTTGGGCCACACGTAGTGCTCAGGATTGCCCTCATATTCGCGGGAGGCGGTAATGAATCGGGCGAGAGTCTTCTTGAACGCGAGCCGCTCCTGCTCCGACAACTTCTGGTAGTCGGCACTAAAACGGGGAAGCACCCGATACTTCACTCCGAAGCGTCCAGGCTCTCGAGAAAGTCCTCGCCACTGGGGTAATCGGTCCCCTCTCCTCGGTTGCGCTGGCCCTCAGCCTCTTTCTCGCCAGCCTGCCAGCTAGGGTCCCAAAACCACGCCTGTGTCGCGTCCAGAGCAACCTTTGGCCTCAAAATAATTTCTCCATCTGCATCGATCACCTCGACCTGCGCGCCGGGCTCGTCAAGGCGATACCGCCTGCGGATGGCAGCCGGCAGCGACACGGTCCCCCGCGATTGAATGGAGAGAAAATCGGACATGTCGCAACCCTAGCGTATTTCTGAATTTCAGAAATACGGAAGGATTACTGAGTTCCTGTGCTCTATCCCCCCGGCGTGCAGGCGGCGGTGTAATCCATCAAGGCAATCTGAGATTCGGCGATCACCGTCGGGAGGTCAGCAACGCCCGAGATGCTCGGGTTCGCGACAGTCTCGAGCACCACATCAATCTGAGCACTCAAGTCACCGTGGGCGGTGGCCAAGGTTGGCTCCTGCGGAGCAAGTGCCTTGAACTCATCAGAGAGCTCGGTAAGTCGTTGCGTGTAGGTATCCGCTGCCAGCGGGTTCGCAAGCGCCAAGCGCAGAACCTCTTGCATCTCGGTGAGGATTCCCACCGATTCGCTACACACCTGCAGCGAAGAGATCGACTCAGAGAGAGGATTACCCACACACCCAGTGATCCCGAGTGACGAGACGACAAGGGCTACTGCGGTGAGCTGTTTTTTCATGTGCCCAGCGTAGAAGGCTGCGTTCGCGAAGCGCTGGGAAGGAGCTTCTAAACCTCTGTGAGGGAAAGACCTGCCAGCCATTTTGCAGCATCCGCCACGTCGCTCTCACCGAGCCCATGCCCGCCAGGACGGACGGACCGCGTCACATGAGCCCCATGTGACGAGGCAACCTCATCCAGCTTCGTCACGCTTGGCAATGGCGCCATCGGGTCGTCGGTTCCATTGGCGAGAAAGAGAGAAACCCCGGTGGCATCGCCGACCGGGTCACGATCGCCAAAGGGATACATTCCAGAAAACGCCGCCACAGCACGAACCGAGTTTGGGTGCAGCAATGCCAGGGCAGAACCAATATTGGCGCCATTCGAGAAGCCCACGGCAACGACCGGCCGGTCCCCGACCCCGTAGTGAGCCTTAGCCTCCCGAAGAAACTCCGCCAATTCGCCCGCCCGAAAAATGACGTCATCAACATCGAAGATTCCCTCGCCCATCCTGGCAAACCACCGGTTCATGCCTCCTTCGCTGACCCGGCCTCGGGGAGACAGAATCGGCGAGCCCGGCAGAAGGGCTTTACCCAGAGGAATCAGGTCATGTTCGTCCGCGCCAGTGCCGTGAAGGAGGAGCGCCAGTGGCGTGTCCTGATCGCCATCAATCCAGACGTGAGGCCACGATTCGATGGCGCTCACTACGCCACCAACCCTTCGGGGTTGTTGGACGCGGGAACGCTCAATGGCGCGACCCGGGCTTCGATTGCCTCCCGGGAAGGCTCCAACCACGGTGGAAGCTTGAGCGAACGCCCAAGCTCGAGCAGTGGTTCATCCACATCGAAGCCTGGTGTGTCCGTCGCAATTTCATAAAGGACTCCGCCTGGCTCACGGAAGTAGATCGAGGTGAAGTAGTTGCGATCAAGAATTTCAGTGACTGCGTGACCGCGAGAGACCAGCTCCTCTCGCCAGAGCGCCTGGGTTGCTTGGTCGGGAACGCGGAAGGCGATGTGGTGGACGGTGCCACCCGCGGTCAATCCCTGGGGCACAAGGCTTGAGGCGACTACATCGATGAGTGCTCCGGGCCCTCCAGCTCCGGCTGCAAGACGGGTGCGGTTGCCCATTTCCTCAACAACGCGCATCCCCAAATCATTAACCAGCAATCCAATCGTGCGCTCTGGATCCCGCACGGTGAGAACCGAAGAGTGTTGGCCTCTAATCGCATGTTCGGCCGGGTGAAGTGCCGACTCCCAGGGGTTACGGGGGTCATCTTCGTTCGTGGCCACAATCTCGATCTGGAGCCCGTCTGGGTCCATGACCAGCAGGCGCTCCTCCGATGAGGAGGTACTCGTAATCCTTGGCTCGAAGCCCAACCCGGTGAGATGCTCACTCCACCAGCCGAGCGAACCAGCCGGAACAGAAAACGCCGTTTGAGTGGACTGGCCAGCGCCCACAACACCGGGTTTCACACCGCGCCACGGGAAGAAGGTCATGAGGGTCCCGGGCTGCCCAGAGGCGTCGCCGTAGTACAGGTGGTAAGTCCCAGGGTCATCGAAATTGACCGTCTTCTTCACCAGGCGCAACCCCAAACCCGTGATGTAGAAGTCCACGTTCTTTTGGGGTTCGCCGGCAATCGCCGTGACATGGTGAAGGCCCTGTGGTTGGACGTTCATAGGTTTTTGCTCCTCAAGGATTCAGGGCAATATCTTGACACGGCCGTCTACAGGGAGTCAGTTCCGCCTGATCCAAAACTCCAGCGGCAGGCATCTCGACGCTATCCGCCAAGGACGCCAAGCAAAGCTTTCATCTCGTCGATCTCCGCTCGCTGCGCCACCGTGATTGACTCGGACAGAGAACGCAACTCGGCGTTGGAGGAATTGTCAATCATGCTGACCATGTCCAAAGC
>CAZQIH010000083.1:0-5289 GCA_964593715.1 uncultured Microbacteriaceae bacterium | reverse complement strand
ACAAAGATGGCGGGTAGCCAGGCGAAGACGCCCCCGATCGCATAGGAGACGCCCCCGATTATCGCGACGGGGGTGATGGCCAAAAGAGAGGTTGCGTGAGCGCGCTTCTGATCGAGCTTCGCCCACCACAACAGGAGCGGGACCATAATGAGCCCGCCACCCACACCAAAGACCCCGGCAAATAGTCCGCCGGCGAGGCCGACACCAGCGAGGCCGAGCCAGGATGGCTTGGACTGCGCTGGGGCTTGGCTCACGACCCCATCCTAGGCCTGCGCCGGCTGTCCTAGACTTGGCCTGTGACACAACGGTATGACGCGGTCTTGGTCGGTGGGGGCATCATGAGTGCCACCCTTGGCACCCTGCTCCACGAGCTTGAGCCGACCTGGAAGATTCTGATTGTCGAGCGTCTCTCTGGTGTTGGTCACGAGAGCTCGAACGCCTGGAACAACGCGGGCACTGGGCACTCCGCTTTGTGCGAGCTGAATTACACCCCCGAGCGACCCGACGGCTCCATTGCCATCGACAGTGCTGTGTCGGTGAATGAACAGTTCCAAGTGTCTCGGCAGTTTTGGTCGTGGCTGATCAGCGAGAAGATAATCCCAGAACCCTCGTCGTTCATTCACCAGTCGCCCCACATGAGCTTTGTCTGGGGAGAAGCAAACGTCGCCTATTTGCGCAAGCGCTTTGATGCTCTGCGGGGTCACCCCCTATTTATGGGTATGGAATATTCTGAGGACCCTCTCGAGATTGCGGGGTGGGCACCCCTCTTGATTGATGGCCGGAGAAAAGGCGAGCCGTTGGCCGCCACACGCTTTGTCTCTGGCAGTGATGTGGACTTTGGCGCGCTGACGAAATCACTGGTGGACCGCCTTGTCGCCGATGGCGTTTCGATTGCACTTGATTACCGGGTGAACCGTCTGAAGAAGATGGCCGATGGTGGTTGGCGCCTAAATCTTCGTGCCGAAATCGGATCAACTCCGTTCGACGTTGAGGCGTCGTTCGTGTTTGTCGGTGCCGGTGGAATGTCACTGAACCTTCTGCAGAAATCTGGCATCAAGGAGATCCGTGGATATGGCGGGTTCCCGGTCAGTGGTGTGTGGTTGCGGTGCGACAACCCCGAGGTCGTCGCGCGGCACAAAGCCAAGGTCTATGGAAAAGCCAGTGTCGGGGCCCCACCCATGTCGGTTCCCCACCTGGACACCCGAGTCGTGGAGGGCAACACCAGCTTGCTCTTTGGTCCCTACGCAGGGTTCACCCCCAAGTTCTTGAAAAACGGGTCGGTGACCGATCTATTTGCTTCTCTTCGTCTTCACAACATTGGGCCGATGTTGGCGGTCGCCCTTACCAACTTCTCCCTCGTTCGTTACCTCATCAGCGAAGTCTTTGCCTCGCGGGGCAAGCGCCTCGAAGCCTTATGGGATTTCTATCCCTCGGCCGATCCGGATGATTGGTATGAACTCACTGCCGGTCAGCGGGTTCAGGTCATTAAGCCAGACCCCAAGAAGGTTGGGGTCCTGCAGTTTGGCACTGAAGTAGTTACCAGCGCCGATGGTTCCATCGCGGGTTTGCTCGGTGCATCGCCCGGCGCTTCCACGGCCGCGGCCATCATGATTGATGTCCTTGAGCGCTGTTTTCCAGAGCGCATCGGTGGGTGGTCGAAGAAGCTGCGCGGAATGGTTCCAAGCTACGGAACCAAGCTTTCCGATGATGCCGACTTGGCTTATCGCTCGATGTCACACACCGGAAGTGTCCTAAAGATTTAGTTAGTGCTTTACTGCCCCGCGTGAAGGCCTCACGATGTAAGTGGCAGGT
Organism: uncultured Microbacteriaceae bacterium; assembly: GCA_964593715.1. Taxonomy (GTDB): domain Bacteria; phylum Actinomycetota; class Actinomycetes; order Actinomycetales; family Microbacteriaceae; genus Pontimonas. Next base: position 3,477 of record CAZQIH010000083.1, on the reverse strand, counting down.
GCTTGGACCCCGTGTTCAGAAAAGGCGCCATCAAGGGCAACTTGCAGTAGCGACACATCGCTCTCGTGGACTAGCGCATAGAGCGTGCCTGAGTTGCCAAGGCCAATCATGCGTGCCCCGAGCGCCCCGTTGCCAAGGGCAGTGTCGATGGCGAGGTCAATTTCTGGGCCGGAGGCGTCGTAGTCGTCGCGCAGTGAGGCTTGCGACGCGGAAATGATGTCACCAATGGACTGGGGGCCTTCGTTGCGGAGCGTCCGCGCGACGTCGAGAACCCTCTGGTTCTCGTTCACGACGTGCTCCGCCCTCCGATACACGCCAGCAGAAAGTTTGTCGCGGAACTCAGGCAGGCGCTTTGGCGCCATATCCCTAAGAGAGGGAATATCGAGAAGGTCAACCGCCGCTTCTCTTTCTGAGAAGCGCTCGGTCGCAATATCTGTGGCGCGTTCAACTCCAGTGTCCATCACCAGAATCACTAACCCGTGATCAAGGAAACCGAGTTTGATCTGGTCGCTATCGAGCGAGCGACTGTCGAAGAGGATCGCGTGGTCGTCTTCCGCAATGAGAGTTGGGATGTGGTCGGCAAGTCCTGTCACCCGCCCAACGACCGACTTTTCCGCCTTCTGGCAGACTCTCGCCAACCCGAGGGTGTCGAGAGAGAGCTGCCAGGCGTCATTGAGCGCAACAGCCACCGCGGTCTCCAGAGCGGCTGAAGAGCCAAGGCCCACTCCGACAGGAACGTCAGAGTCGACAAATATGTCGAGACCTGGAACGGCAGAGAGATCAGCACCGACTTGGCCGAGTGCCCAGGCAACACCGAGTGGGTAGGCGGCCCAACCGTGCACCTGGTCGGGCTCGAGGTTATCGAGTGAGATTTCGGCGATTTCATCTGCTTCAGTGCTGGCCACACGGAGTTTCCGGTCTTTGCGGACACCAGCGGCAACAACGGTCCTGCGGTCAATCGCAATCGAGAGCACGTGGCCTTCGGCGTAATCGGAGTCGTCTCCTAAGAGACTGAGCTCGCCGGGGGCAGACCAGAGGCCGTGGGGTTCATAGCCGAAGATCTCGGCGAACCCATTGCGGGTGTCGTCTCGAATATCGCTCATGGGCTAAGTGGCACTCCTCGGGGCAAGAAACTCCATTCTCACCTATCTGGGTGGGCCGCGATGACCAGTGATCAAATGTCCACCGCGCGCACAGGCTGTTTTGTGATGATGGAGGGGTGCGAAACCCTTTTGGTAGTGAATTGCCGCCCTATACGACGCCCCGGCCCGTCAAGGCCTGGCGTTGGATTGTCGGGACAGTGTTCATTCTTGTCTCGTGGTTGGTCGGCGGGAGCCTGCTAGGGCTGGCACTTCTGCCCTACACGGGTATCGATCCGATGGCACTGTTCACCACTGAGGACATTCTGGGCGCAATGCCCTCGTGGGGTTATTTGTTCTTCGCACTGATTACGTTCGTGCCGTTGTTTCTTGCGACCCTGATTGCCTATCGCTTCATTCTCGGTATCAAGCTGCGCTATTTGTTCTCCACGATTAACGAGTTCCGCTGGTGGCGTGTGGCGATGGGTTTCTGGGTCTGGATCCTTTTGGTGGGGGGTCCAGCCTTCATTTCAGTAGCGGCCGGATCAGAGGACTACAGTTTCTCGTTCGACCCGGTGACTTTCTTGCCCTACCTGATCATCGCCCTGCTGTTACTGCCTATCCAAACGACCGCGGAGGAGCTCTTCTTCAGGGGATGGGTCATCCAGTGGGCAGCGCGAGGTAACGGGAATATTCTGTGGCTTTCGGTGTTGAGCGGAGTCTTGTTCTCGCTGCCACACCTGCTGAACCCCGAGGCCGCTGGCGACATCGTCGGAGCTTTCTTCGGCTACTTCAGCGTCGGGTTCGCCCTTGGTTGGGTGACAGTGCGGGATCGGTCTCTGGAGGTCGCCATCGGCGCCCACCTCTCCAACAACCTTTTTGCAGCCCTGGTGATCGGATATGAAGGGGGTGCGCTGCCAGCCGAGGCTTTGTACACAACCGAATCACTCGAGTGGGGTGCTTCCAACCTCGTGAGCCTGTTGATCATTCCGCTCTTCATTCTTCTCACCAGGCCTGGGCGTCCTAAGCTTCCCAGCACCTTTAGGGCTCAGAGCTGAACCGCTAGTCTGGTGCTACCGGAGCCCCGGTCTCGTTAACTACACGACAAGGGGTCGGACATGAAGCTCACTGGATTACTTGCGACATCGATCCTCGTCGCGGCACTTGGCGCCTGCGCTACCGAGGTGCCAGGCCTCAGCCTGGGAGACCCAGAGGACTGCGCCGGGGTGACTGTGGTGGTCAACTTCGGTTTGCTCTCAGAGGATCGCGACACAGAGTGCGTCGAGCTCGACAACGACTCGGCAATTGCCCGTGATGTTTTGAGCGTTGCTGGCTTCGAAATCGAGGGCACAGCGACCTATGGCGACCAGGTGGTCTGCCGCGTCAATGGTGCTCCCTCTGAGTCTGAACCATTCACCGTCGAGGGCGAAGAGCCCCACAGCGAAACGTGCGCCGATATGCCCCCGGCTTTTGGCTACTGGGCTGTGTGGGTCAAGTCTGACCCTGGCGCTGAGTGGGCCTATGCCGAGGAGGGTGTGGGAACACTTCCTGTAGAGCCTGGCCAGACTCTTGGCCTGGTCTTCTCCACTGGGGGCGAAACCCCCACTCCCACCGACGAGTAAGCGCTATGGCGCACCGTCCTCGAACACTAATCGTGGTCAGCATGGTTGCTGGCCTCGCTTTTGTGTTTGCCAGGGTGCTCTATCGCGTTGTTTTTGGCGGAGCGGCCTCCGGCGCGACACCGTTGCCAAGTTTTCCCCGGGTTCAACTCTCGGGGCCTTTCTCTCACATCACGCTTTTCGGTCCCGTAACGCTGGAAGGTATCGGTGTTGCAGCTCTCTCGGCTGTTCCCTTCGCACTGGTCATCATTGCCACGGGAGTGCTGGTCGCACTGTTCGACCCTCGAGCACTGGTCACCGTGGCCCCGCGCCTGCGAGTGGGCTCTTCGCTTGTTCTGGCTGTGGGGCTGGCGGTGTCAACCTTCCCCGTTATTGTGCAGAGCGTTGGTCGCGCTCGCGAGATCAGTCACCTTCGTGGGATTAAGCCAGGTACCAGAAGTCTGATCTCGGTGCTTGAGCTGACGCTCGAAAAGGCACTGGGAATGGCGGTGGCTCTCGAGTCACGGGGAATTCGCGGCCACCAGCACCTAGTGGAACCTGGGCCGCCGGTTTCACTGGCGGGGTTCCGTGTTCCCGGCCGAATCTCCAGGCCACTGAGTGCCACGATTGACCCAGGAGCAAGAATCCTTCTCACCGGAGCAACGGGCTCGGGGAAGACCACACTGCTCCAGGCCATCGCAGGCGTTCTCGAACACCGAGGGGAGACCGGGTCGCTTGGCGCGCTTTCTCTCGGGGTGGCAGCGGGAGACGTGGCGTATTTGCCCCACGACCCCCGCGCA
>CAZQIH010000082.1:0-5332 GCA_964593715.1 uncultured Microbacteriaceae bacterium | reverse complement strand
GCCGAAATCCACAATCGACCTCACCCAGCGCCTTGCTGGCAAGGTGGCGGTGATTACCGGTGGAGGAAGTGGCATCGGCTTCGCCACTGCCACCCGTATGGCAGCCGAAGGCGCCACCATCGTCATCGGCGATATGGATGAAGCCTCGGGCCAGAGGGCCGCCGATGAATTCGGCGGTCTCTTCGTCAAGGTGAATGTTGCCGATGAGGCACAGGTTGACAACCTTTTTGACACTGCGATGAAGACCTACGGTCGCATCGATATCGCCTTCAACAACGCCGGTATTTCCCCACCCGATGACGACTCGATTGAAACCACCGAGCTTCCTGCCTGGCAGAAAGTGCAGGACGTGAACCTTAAGTCCGTCTATTTGTGTTGCCGGGCGGCCCTTCGCCACATGGTGCCCCAGGGCTCGGGCTCGATTATCAACACTGCATCCTTTGTTGCAGTAATGGGCTCGGCTACGAGCCAGATCTCCTATACCGCCTCCAAGGGTGGTGTGCTGGCAATGTCTCGTGAACTTGGCGTTCAATACGCCAGGCAGGGCATTCGAGTCAACGCTCTCTGCCCTGGCCCGGTCAACACTCCACTGCTCCAGGAGCTCTTCGCAAAAGACCCCGAGCGGGCGGCTCGTCGACTCGTTCACATCCCTATCGGCCGATTTGCTGAGCCCGAAGAGCTAGCCGCCGCAGTGGCGTTCCTAGCCTCCGATGACTCGTCCTTCATCACCGCATCGACCTTCCTGGTTGATGGGGGTATTGCTGGCCACTACGTCACACCGATCTAGGGATGATGGTGTCAGGAGTGGAGCCGACCAACAACCTTGATGGTCTTGGTCGTGCTTCTTTGCTCCTGACCCCCATTCCCGGGGGCAACACTTACGAGCAGACGGTCGAGCGTTTGCTCCAGACCGTTCGTATGGGTTTGGTTAAGCCTGGAGAGCGTTTGCCCTCTGAGCGTGAGTTGGCCGTGATGTTGGACGTCTCCAGGGACACCATTAGGGACGCCACGGCATCCCTGGCCGATGCTGGCTTCCTGGATATTCGTCGCGGTCGGTATGGCGGGACTTTTGTTTCGCCAACCCTCACTGATGGGAGTGGCCAAGACTCGGCGTGGCGGGGCCAGCCAAGTCCCATGGGCCCCGAGGACATTAAGGACCTGTTGGTCTTCAGAGAGGTTCTCGAAGTCGGAGCAGCCAGGACCGCAGCGACTCTCGAGCTCACTAGCGACATCCGCGATGCTCTCTGGAGAGCTCACGTGGATAGTTCCACGGCCTCGCCGGAGAACTTTCGTCGGCTTGATTCGAGGTTCCATTTGCTCATCGCCCAAATCACGGGCTCGAGGCGTTTAATCGGCGAAGTTGCCTCGACCCGAATGCGAGTCAATGAGCTCTTGGACGAAATTCCTTTGTTGAGCCCGAACATTGAGCACTCGACGGCGCAACATGAGGAGATTGTTTCTGCAATCCTCCGCGGTCAACCCGAATTGGCCGAGATGGCGATGCGGGATCACCTGGAGGGCACGGCCGCTCTCCTGAGAGGCTTCCTCGGCTAGTTGAGGGCGCCGTTGGCGGCGAGCACTGGCGTGTAGCCTGGAGCCTCCCACCACTTGGATTGTTGGAGCAGATATGTCCCAGGAATTGACAGACATCGCCGTCGCGCTGGCCCGCGAAGCGGGCGAGCTTGTGGCGCTGCGTCGCCAAGGTCATATTGAGGTCGCCAACACCAAGTCATCGTCGGTTGATGTGGTGACCGCGGTGGACCGCGAATCAGAGGCCCTGCTGCACAAGCGCCTCGGCGAGCTTCGGCCGGGTGATGGTTTCGTGGGAGAAGAAGGGCAGGCTCGCGACTCCAGTACGGGAATCACCTGGGTTGTCGACCCCATCGATGGCACGGTGAACTTTCTCTATGACCACCCGCACTACGCCGTCAGTATTGCAGCGGTGACGGGCGAACCCACCCCCGCCACCTGGCAGGTGGAGGCAGGTGCTGTGTTCAACCCGGTCACCGGCGAGCTTTTTCACGCAACCAGGGGCGGGGGCGCTTTCCTTGGCAATCGGCGCCTGAAAATTGGCTCTCCGCCGGCGATGTCACAGACCTTGTTGGCCACAGGCTTTGCCTACGCCAAGGCAGTGCGCCGCGAGCAGGCCCGCGTCATTGCGTCGTTACTTCCAGAGGTCAGGGACATCAGGCGTGCTGGCACGGCATCCCTAGATCTGGCGTATGTGGCAGCTGGGCGGCTCGATGTGTATTTCGAGCGCACGCTGATGCCCTGGGATCACGCGGCCGGTGAACTGCTCGTGACCGAGGCGGGCGGGGTCATTGAGGGCATCGCCAATAGGCCTCCCGGGCACGATGGCATCTTTGCCGGGCACCCAGAGCTTGTTCACACCCTTAAGGCACGAATCTCTCAGCTGGGTGGCGACATACTGTTAGCGGACATCCCCGGATGGGGTTTGGCCGAAGACTAGGTCTCGGCTAAGTTAATCAAACTGTTACTTTTGACATCAGAAAGCGTGGTGGCCGCACAGCGGTTGCATAGGGGGTGAGTCGGTGGCTGAAGACAACTACTCGGCTACTCAAACCCTCACCCGCCGGCAGTTACGTGATCAAGAGCGGCTGCGAGTATCGGCCCCCACCACGCCCGTTGTTGTCACTGAAAGTCTTCCGACTCCCCAGAAGTCTGAGCCAAAGCCGGGTTGGGGTCGCCGTCTTCTCAGTTGGGTCACCGTCATCGCGACCCCCTTGCTCTTCATTGGTGTGTCTCTTCCGGTCAACCTCTTCTATGCGACCAGCGACTTCACCCCGGCCATTGCCGGCGCGGCGGGGCCGGGGGAGCCCGGCAGTGGGTCGCAGTCCTTCACTGTTGCTTCCAGTGACTCCTCAGAAGGTGGCGTGCAGCGCGAGTCGTGGAGCGTGACCTCGTACGCGGAGGTGTTGCGCGCCAGGTACGGAAGTAGAAACTTTTCCTATTCGACGAGTGGAACCGGAAGCATCCGCTGGCCATTCCCCAGCGCAGTCCCCATTAGCTCGGGCTTTGGTGACCGCGTTGCGCCGTGTCGTTACTGTTCCAGTAACCACCGCGGCGTCGACTTTACGCCTGGCAATGGTGCTCCGATTTTCGCTATCGCCGAAGGGGTTGTCACCGCAGCGGAGTTTGGTGGCGGTTATGGCCAGTACGTCTACATCGAGCACGAGATTAACGGCCAGCGGATTCTCTCCGTCTATGCCCACATGCAGCGTGACAGCAGCCCGCTCCGAGTTGGTGACGAGATAGAAGTCGGCGATTTCATAGGCCTTGTGGGAAATACCGGAACGTCAACCGGCGCCCACCTTCACTTTGAAATTCGCATCAACGATGAATACGTTGACCCTTTTGCGTGGCTTAAGGAAAACGCCTTCTAGTTCGCCAGTGTGACCCAGGCGGTTGTATCACCTGGCAGTTGGCCATCGACCAGAGGCCCCGAACTCACGAGGACTTCGCCTGCGGGCAGCGCAATCGGGGCTGAGCCGAGATTGCCAATTACGGCAACGCCAGAGTTCTGGAATGCCACCGTTGAGGCCGGGAAGTCCGGAAGCCACGCGAAATCACCAGAGCCAAGCCCGTGGCTAGCACGCAGCCTGAGCAGCGTGCGATAAAGCTCCAACGTGGAGGACTCGACACCACTCTGTTGATCTCTGGCGAGCTCACCAAACACTGCGGGCTGGGGCAGCCAACTAGCGCCCGAGTTATTGAAACCAAAGGCAGGCTTGTCAGCCTCCCAGGGAATCGGCACACGGCAGCCATCTCGCCCATAGCGCTCGCCGTTAGTGCGGAAGAACGTGGGGTCGTCCCGGCGGTCATCAGGAATATCGATGACCTCGGGGAGGCCGAGTTCTTCACCCTGGAACAGATACGCGCTCCCTGGCAGACCCAGCATCAACGCAGTCGCGGCGCGACCGCGCCAGTGACCCAGCTCCTCATCGGGCTTGTGCTCGCTGTTGGGGCCAATGCCCATGGGCTTGCCCTCGGAGGCGAACTTGGTCGCTAGGCGGCTCCGGTGACGAACCTCGTCGTGGTTGGAGAGCACCCAGGTGCTGGGCGCGCCAACCCCGCCGAATGCCTCCAGGGACTCGTCGATGACGCTGCGGAGCGCGGCTGGGTCCCATGTGGAGGAGAGGTAACCAAAGTTGAACGCCTGGTGCATCTCGTCGGAGCGCACATAGTGGGCCATTTTGGATAGTGGCATGACCCACGCTTCAGCACACATCATCCGGTCATCGCCGTACTCGTTGAGAATCTTGCGCCACGCCCGGTAGACCTCGTGGACGCCATCTTGATCCCAGAATGGGCTGCGCGCCCCGGGCGCGGGCGGCCCGTTGCTGAGGTCCCGATCGGGGAGGCCTGCTTCTTTGATCAGGCCGTGCGCGACATCAACCCTGAAGCCATCCACCCCGCGGTCTAGCCAGAATCGGAGCACACCATCGAAGAGGCTCCAGATTTCCGGGTTCTCCCAGTTGAAGTCGGGCTGGCTCTGATCAAAGATGTGGAGATACCACTGGCCAGGGGTTCCATCGGGGTTCGTGATTCTGGACCATGCGGGGCCGCCAAAGACCGACTCCCAGTTGTTGGGCGGAAGCTCGCCGTTTTCGCCAAGGCCATCGCGGAACATATAGCGCGCGCGCTCGGGAGATCCCGGGCCCGCGGCCAAGGCCGCCTGGAACCACTCGTGCTGGTCGGAGGAGTGGTTGGGAACCAAGTCAACAATGATGCGCAAGCCCAAGTCGTGAGCAGTAGCAATTAATTTCTCCGCGTCAGCGAGGGTGCCGAACACGGGATCAATGTCGCAGTAATCGGATACGTCGTAACCGGCATCTTTTTGCGGGGAGCGATAAAAGGGCGACAGCCAAATTGCGTCAACGCCCAGATCGGCAATGGCGGGAAGCCGGCTGATAATGCCTGCCAGGTCGCCCACTCCATCACCATTTCCATCGGCAAAAGATCGCGGATAAATCTGGTAAATGACGGCGTGACGCCACCAGTCGGAGGGGGAATTGGCCAGTGTTTTCGCAGGAAGCATGCCTATAACCCTAACGAGAAATCTGATTAGCGCAACCGGTTGCGCAACGTGTTTCCGAAGGCTCAATCCGTTTGCTCGCCACGCCGGCGAGGTGCTAATCTCGGGGCTTGGTCCTGCGAAGGCAGGCCTGCCCCGATAGCTCAGTGGTAGAGCACTTCCATGGTAAGGAAGGGGTCGTCAGTTCAATCCTGACTCGGGGCCCGGGTGGCGATCACCCAACGCGGCGGGGTAGCTCAGCTGGTCAGAGCGCACGGCTCATAATCGTGAGGTCGC
>CAZQIH010000081.1:0-5421 GCA_964593715.1 uncultured Microbacteriaceae bacterium | reverse complement strand
CATGGCGAGACCAAAGAGGACGGCCATCAACAAAATGGGCATAAAGCTGAGAACAGGCCCCGGGGTCACGTGAAGCAGGTCGGCAAACCATCCCCACTGGAATATGGCAACCACTACTCCAAACGCCGCAGTCACGGAGAGCACAAAACCTAGAGCGGCCTTGATGGGAACAACGATGGATCGAAACACGGCCAGCAGCAAGATGATGGAAAGCCCCACAACAACGAGGCCAAAGGGAATCAGAGCGTCCTGAATCCGCTGAGATATGTCGACCCCAATCGCGGTCACGCCAGTGATGGCTAGCGGGTTTCCGTAGGATTCCTCCCACCGCTCCGTGCGCTCGCGCAACTCACCCACAAGGTTTTTGGTCTCGATGGAATCGGGCGCAAATTCTGACACGACCTGGATGATGCCGGTGTCAAGACCGGGGGAGGGGAATCCTTGGCTGACATAGGCCACACCTGGGACAACCTCGAGTTCTGCGCGGAGGAAATCTAGATCCTTCATCAGGTCATCACTGCCGGTGAGGTCCACGGCCACCAAAAGGGGGCCGTTATAACCGGGGCCAAACCCTTCGCTGATGAGGTCGTAGGCCTTGCGTTGGGTGGAGTCGACTGGCTCCTGTCCACCACCTGGCAGGTTGAGGTCAAGAGAGAGCGCTGGGAGAGCAATCATTCCGAGCCCCAGAATCGACACCAGACTCACCGCAAGCGGATACTTCATCACGATGCGCACCCAGCGCCTGCCCATACTGGGTTTCTCGGCTGATGCGGTTGCCAACACGAACGCTTTGGAACCGGCTTTAGGCCTCAGCTTCTCACCCATGAGGCCCATGAGTGCTGGCAGCAAAGTAATTGCTGCGACGATCGCGATGGCGACCGCCATGGCTGCTGAGGCGCCCATGACGCTCAGGAAAGGAATTCCGACGACGAAGAGGCCAAGCAACGCGATGATGACCGTCAAACCGGCAAAGACAACCGCGTTACCGGCTGTTCCCACTGCCGTGGCGGCAGATTCCAAGGCCCCGTGGCCTCGGGCGAGTTGGTCGCGGTGGCGAGAAAGGATAAACAACGAATAGTCAATTCCGACAGCCAACCCGAGCATCACGGCCAGCAACGGGGCCGAGCTGGAAACAGTCACTCCAAGGGCCATCAGGAAAATGATTCCTACAACACTCCCTACGCCAACAATCGCGCTCGAGAGGGGCATCCATGCCGGGCGGAACGAGCGGAAGGTAATAAGCAGAACTATCCCCGCGAAAATGACGCCGAACACCTCGGCAATCGTTAGGCCCGGGGTTTGGTCTTGGAAGATTCCACCGCCGAACTCGGCAGTGAGCGCAGAACCAGCGAGAACCTCTCGCGATTCCAGTAGTTCGTCCAGCATCTCGTCAGTCACGTTGGTTTGGCTAACGGCTAACCTAATCTGAATGAACGCGTACCGACCGTCGTCACTGAGCGCTCTCCCGGCAAATTCGTCAAACGGACTGACAGCGTCGTCGACCCCGCTACTGGTCGATAGGCGCTCCGTCATCGCCTCGATGAGCGCCGCGTTCGCTGGGCTGTCAAGGCGCTCGCCCTCCGGCGCCACGAGAACGGCTTGAGCGCTTGCCCCAGCAAATGTGGGGAAAACGGCGTTGAGGCGCTCAAAGGCAATCTGGGCTTCGCTGCCGGGAATGCGAAAGTCGTCGTCGGTTTGGCCGCCAAAGCCGAGACCTGCACCGAGCAGTGCAAACATGGCCACTATCCAGACAGCGAGCACCCGCCCAGCGTTCTGATAGCTCGCCTTGCCCAGGCGATAGAGGAAAATAGCCACCTAGCTGACCACCACCTGGGGGCCCGCTGAATGCAGGACCATGTCTTGAAGCGCCTCAGTCAGAAACGTCTTGAGTTCGGTGGGACCTAGTGTGGCAAGCTCCAGAATCTCAGTGGTCACAAGCGCGTAGGTTACCCCCGCTATTGCAATACCGAATCGAATGCGGTCGAGTTCGCTCGTAGCGCTTCCTGCAACGACGTTCGCCATCCTCGTCATGAGTTCGCGGGCCGTTGTCAAGGCTGGAATCGAATCGCCGAGGTACGGGTGGGTTATCACCGTGTGAATACCGCGACGATGCTCTATGAGCAGATCAACCAGCCCCTCGGTGAAGACGCGGCGATCATCGAGAGTGGTAAGCCCTCGTTCTTCGAAGCGACCGATGAACTGGGCTGTTGCGCTGAGTGTGCTCGCCAAGGCCTCATCGATGAGGTGTTCCTTGTGAGAGAAGTGATAGAGCACATTCGCCTTTGAGCAGGACGACGCCGCAGCTATGTCCTGAAGCGACGTTGCGGAAATTCCGTGCTTGGCGATGAGCTGGAGGGTGGTCTCCAGAATTACGTCGCGGATAGGCACGCGGGAAAGCCTAAGCCTGGTTGCTGACTAATCCTGACCAAATGGTCAGTTTCTTAGTGAACTCCCAGTTTTGGGGAAATGAACTCTCAGGTTAGGCACTACGGAACGCGACGACCGCGTTGTGGCCACCAAAACCAAAAGAGTTGCTAATGGCCAATTGCGGGCCTGATCCCAAGTCTCTGGGGGAGGTCACAACGTCTAGGGGAATCTGCTCGTCTTGGTTTTCCAAGTTGATAGTGGGGGGAGCGGTTCTTTCATAGACCGCAAGAAGGGCAAAGACTGCTTCCAGAGCGCCTGTGCCACCGAGAAGGTGCCCGGTCGCTGCTTTGGTGGCTGAGACCGGAATAGACGATGTTCGATCCCCAAAGACCGCCTTGAGGGCCGCATATTCAGCAATGTCGCCCACCGGTGTTGAGGTGGCGTGAGCGTTGATGTGGGTGACCTCGTCCGGAGTTGCACCGGCTTGCTTGAGCGCTGCCATAACGGCGCGAGATGCGCCCAACCCTGCGGGGTCGGGCGCTGTGATGTGGTAAGAATCACTGGTCACACCGCTACCGGCAAGCTCAGCGTAAATTCGGGCCCCACGCGCCTCGGCGTGCTCTTTAGTCTCGAGAACCAGCGTGGCTGCTCCCTCGCCGAGGACGAAACCGTCCCGATCCACGTCATAGGGCCTCGATGCGCGAGCGGGCTCGTCATTTCTCCGCGAGAGCGCCTGCATCGCAGCAAAAGACGCTATCGGCATGGGGTGGATCACGGCTTCTGTTCCCCCGGCAACGACGATGTCGGCAAGGCCCAACTGGAGGTGCTCGTAGGCATTGGCAATGGATTCAGTACCTGAGGCGCACGCGGAGACGACGGTTCGGGCTCCGCCTCTGGCGCCAAGACCCATGCTGACTGCGGCAGCGGCAGCGTTTGGCATCAGCATCGGGATGGTCATCGGTAGCACCCGACGGGGGCCTTTTTCACGAAGCGTGTCCCAACCATCGAGTAGCGTCCACAAACCACCGATGCCAGTGGCGTAATCAACAAGAATTCTCTCTGGTGCCACATCGGGCGATCCGGCATCGGCCCACGCCTCACGCGCAGAAATAAGGGCCAGCTGAGCTGAGGGGTCAAGACGTTTGAACTCTTGACGCTCAAGAACGGTCTCAGGGCGCACCTTAGCCTGGCCGGCAAAGGTCACCGGCAGATCGTAGGTCTGCACCCAGTCGTAGTCGAGGGTGCTCACACCGGATTCGCCCGCCAGCAGTGCCTTCCAGGTGGATGCTACGTCACCACCCAGTGGTGACGTAGCTCCAATGCCTGTAACAACGACGGTCGTCATCGGTGTGGTCCCCTAGGGGGTCTTTAGCCCTGGGCCTTGGTGATGAAGGAGACGGCCTCGCCGACGGTGGTCAAGTTCTTGACCTCGTCGTCTGGAATTTTTACGTCAAACTTCTCTTCTGCGTTGACGACAATGGTCATCATCGAGATGGAGTCAATGTCGAGATCGTCGGTGAAGGACTTCTCCAGTGTCACCTGATCAGGAGAAATGCCTGTCTCGTCATTGATCAGCTCGGCGAGTCCAGCCAAAACTTCCTCAGTTGTGTGTGCCATGGGTTCCTCTTCCTTGTGTGTTGCGGGACGGGTCCAATCTTAGAGCCCGGGGTGTCATATCTAGGGGAGTCTGACGACCTGTGCGCCGAAGACTAATCCGGCGCCAAATCCAATCTGAAGCGCATATCCGCCAGAGGCCTCGGGGTGCTCCTCCAACAGTCGGTGCATTGCCAAGGGAATCGATGCGGCCGAGGTGTTTCCCGTTGTTTGGATATCGCGTGCAATCAAGACCGAATCGGGGAGACCCAACTGCTTGGCAAACTCGTCAATGATGCGCATGTTGGCTTGGTGTGGGACAAAGGCGGTTAGCTCTTCCGGCGAAATTCCAGAGACCTCAAGCGCTTGCTGCGCGACTTTAGCCATTTCCCACACGGCCCAGCGGAAGACCGTTTGGCCGTCCTGGCGCAAGGTGGGGAATTCGCCCTCTGGGTCCTCGAAAGCCTCTTTGATGGTGCGGTCCATGCCCACGGCATCCCACTTGGATCCATCGGAACCCCAGATGGTGGGTCCGATTCCCACGGAATCACTCGGGCCCACGACCGCAGCCCCAGCACCATCTCCCAAAAGAAAGGAAATGCTGCGGTCGGTGGGCTTCGCGAAGTCGCTGAGCTTCTCAGCGCCAACGACCAGCACATACTGCGCAACTCCTGCGCGAATGAGGGCATCGGCTTGGGCAATGCCGTAGGTGTATCCAGCACAGGCGGCGGAGATGTCATAGGCGGCAGCCGGTGTCGCGCCTACTCGATCGGCTAGCAGTGCAGCGAGCGAGGGGGTCTGGACCGAGTTGGAGATGGTGGCGACAATCACTGCACCGATCTCGGTGGGGTTGATGCCTGCCTTCTTGATGGCTTCGGTGCTTGCGCGCTCGGCCAAATCAATCGCGTTCTCCGTGGCGCTGGAACGGCGACGCTCGATAATGCCGGTGCGCTGGCGAATCCATTCATCTGAGGAATCAATCGGCCCAGCCAAGTCATCGTTGGAGACCACCAGGTCCCCTCTGGCGGCGCCCAGAGCCATGATCTGGGTGCCAGTAGGCCCATGGGACTGACGGAGTTCGCTCATGCGCCAGTCACCATCTCGAGAGCGAGGGCAATGTCCTCTGGTGAATTGATTGCCACGGTTGGCGCCCCTTTCAAGCCCCGTTTGGCAAGCCCAGTGAGTGCGCCAGCCGGAGCTAACTCCATCATGCCGGTGATTGCGTTGCCAGCAAACGAGTCCATGCAGGAATCCCAGCGAACAGGCCTTGCGACCTGGTCCACAAGATAAGACACGTAGGTAGCCCCGGAGGAGACAAGCGAGCCATCACGATTTGTGTAGAGCGGGTACTGGGGCTCACCGGGCGCGATGTCGGCAGCAGCACTGGCTAAGGACGCGACGGCAGTGGCCATATAGGGGGTGTGAAAAGCCCCGGCAACACTGAGCGGGATAACGCGGGTG
>CAZQIH010000080.1:0-5601 GCA_964593715.1 uncultured Microbacteriaceae bacterium | reverse complement strand
AACCCTGAAAAAAGTGCACCAGCGGTCCAGAATAGACCATTGGCCCCTCCCCGGAAACTACGGCTGATTACCAGGTGAAGGTGTAGCCGGGAATCTCAGCGAAGATAGCCTCGGCGCGGGTGTCATAAATCACCAGTGACGTGTCTCGGCGAATAATCTCGGGGCTCAGACCTGCAAATCCAGTGAGGCTGGGGGCTGGATTCACTTCAGCAACGAGGTATTGACCATTCGGCGAGAGGCCAATCACACCGATACTCTGCGGCGCTTGCAGGCTCCCGATCAGTCTCGTGTGAACAGCGTCCGAGGTTTCCTCGGTCACCACCGTGTAGGGCGGACCATCAGCAACGCCCGGTACCACCACGCGTTGAAACGCCGTGCCATCGGGGCCAAGAGCCGTGAACTCGTGGAACACCGGGAAGCCTTCGAGGGTGCCAGCGGGGATGCGGTTCTCCGAACCATCGGCCAAACTTCGCGCCAACGTACCCAGTGAATCGACATACAGCGCGGACTCACCCAGAGCGTCAAACCCCCACAACTCTGCGGCTGTGCCCAGTGGAACCACGATTCCGGTCAGCGGATCAAAGCGGACCAGGCTCTGGTCTCGAAGCCACACCACAATGTTCCCCGAGACATCGGAGACTGCCACCTTTGTGACGCCCAGAGGGCTGCCATCAGCACCCTCCACAATTTCTGGTGTTCGGGCGCCCAACGTATCGAGAAGAGCCAAGGAGCGGAACGTCCCGGCCCGCCCTCGAAGCTCGGCATCCACGGTGAGAACGAGTGTCGTGCCCCATGCGGAGCGGGCCATACCGGCGAGCGTTATTCCTGGCGTATCAGGGATGCGATCAACAGCACCAGCATTTGGCTCCACGAGCTCCAGAAACGTCTCACCCCCAACGCTGCGCAACACCGCATAGACAATCCCCACCCGGGCGAAGCTCTGAATACCTGGTGCCTGATAGACCACCTCGGGTGCAGAACCATCCAGTACTAAGCGCACCAGTTCGTCCTGCTCACCGGCAGAGCGCAGAAACAGCAGCTCTTCGGGAGGTGTCTGAAAACTGGTCTCCCAGGTTCCACTGGCGCCAAACCCCCTAGGCGCCACCGAAGTCACACTGACGCGATAGGTAGTCGCGGCGAGGAGGGGCTGGTCAAAGACCAGCCGAACATCAAGATCTGTGGTCTCCACAGTGAAGGAGGTCTCCGGGGTGATCGTGACTTGCGCCTTAGATACTTCCGTGACAGCGCGATCACTGCGCAAGGCCAGCACGACCCCCGAGGCCTGGATGGCGGTTGCCTCATCGATCGTGGCACTGCGAAGACGCGGTCCTTCCGTCAGAGTTCCGACGACGGCCGCAATCGCAATCAACGAGGTCACGACGACAACGGCAAGAAGCCCGGTTCGGTACTGCCTTTTGGACGAGCGTGCCCCCGGATCAGAAAAGGTAAGGCTCATTGGGCACCTCCTCGTCGATGATCGAGAGAGGAACAATCACCACGGGAGAGCCCGTCACGCCGGACGGAGCTGGCTGGAATCCGCCCTCAATACGAACCCAGCTATCCACGCTGACTTGGTCCTGCCACCCCGGCATATAGACCGGGATACTGACGGGCTGCGCGTCGACCGCGCAACAGGTCACCACAAAGCGGGTGAGCAAAAAGACATCGGGCGAGCCCTCGCTGGCCGTCACAATCCCCACGGTGTTGACTGGCTTACCCCGGTAATAGGAGGGGTTCTGGTTCTGCGAGAGCAAACTTGCCCAGTCGCGAACGGTGAGGGTCTCATAGATTTCAAGCCCAGCCTCGCCATCGAGACCTTCCGGTGCGCCCAGAGCGTCAACGGCGTTGGAGGATCGATTATCGGCAGTCGCGCTGCTGAGCGTTGCCGGTGGCAACACCAGCACGGCTGCAACGACGGCCACAACAAATCCCAACGACACCGTCTCCCCGCGGGCAAGGCGCCGCTGACGCGGAGCGCGGCGGCCCTCTGGGTGGCTGTGATCATGATCGTGATCGCCCGAGCGTCTAGTCGTCACCGCGATGATTAAGAGCACAATCGCAATCGAGGCCATGGCAATCGTGAACAGGTTGTATCGGGGGTGAATGTAGAAACCCAGTCGCCCCTCAACGCCCAACCACAGCGAGACCACAGCCAGCACAGCAATCGCGATTACTCCGCGCCATTCCAAAAACTTACGCCACACTGTTCATCACCGTCCCGAGAGCAAGTGCTGAAAGCGACACAACGCCAGCAATTGTCGCAATGGTCCTCGTTGTGTAGGTGGTGCGCAGCAGCGCAACCATCTTGATATCGATCAGCGGGCCAAAGACCAAGAAGGCAACGATCGACCCTGGCAAGAACGTTTGGGCAAAGGGCAAAATGAAGAACGCGTCGACGTTGGCACAGACCGAGATAACAAACGCGAGCGCCAGCATCGCCACGACGCTGATGATGGGGTCTGTTCCAAGTGCAACCAGAACATCGCGGGACACCCCCACCTGCAGAGAACCCGCAATGAAGGCACCCATCATCAGAGCTGGCATCAGGGTGGTGGACTCTGACACAAAGAGCGAGCCAACCCGAGACAGGCGGGTCTGGGTCGCAGAGGTTGAGGGCATTCTGCATTCCTTCGCGAAACGCGGGGTCAAGAGCGTCTCCGGAGCTGGGTGAAGCGAGAGCAACCAGCCCACCATGTTCGCAATGGCAAAACCTGCGACAAGCCTTGCCACCAGGATGCCATCGTCGAACCCGAAAGCCTGGTGCGTCGTAATGATGGTGATGGGGTTCACAATCGGGGCCGCCAACAAGAACGTGACGGAGTCACCGACGCTGTAGCCGCGCCCCATAAGACCTCTGGCAAGGGGCACATTGCCGCACTCACACACGGGCAAAAACATGCCAAAGAGCGACACAATCGCTCGCCTGGCAAAGGGATTCTTCGGAAGCCAGCTCACCAGCCATGAGGTGGGGACAAAGACTTGGACAAGGATTGACAACCCGATACCAAGAACGATGAACGGCAGTGACTCAATCAGCAGGCTGATGCTGAGGGTAAAGACGTCCTGGAGCTGACCGCCCAGAGGTTGCAGATTCTCGTTAGTCCAGACGCGAAAGGCAATAACCGCGACTAAAGCCGCCAGCACCGCCAGTGGCGCCCAAAGTCTCATGACCCGAGGTTACCCAGGCTCACCAGAGTGCGAGCTTCAAACATCCTGACTGGTTGCCCGACGTCGGCGTTTCGACTTCCCGGGAGCGGGAGGCTCCGGCAGCGCGGCCAACACGGTATCGAGAATCTTGGGGACCTCAGCTGTGTCGACCGAGCCGGCGCGAGAGCGTCGTGGCTTTTTCGCTGTAGGTGCATCGTCCTCAGCTGGCTTGGCGCCCACTCCCACGGTGCTCTTAGCAATCTGCGCAATCGCCTGACGGGCGTCATCGGTGATCTGGTGGGTGACACCCGCAGGCGCGGATGGACCCGACGACTTCTTCTTGCGTGAGGCTGGGGCCTCGCTCGAGCGAGAACGAGAAACGGGCTCGTGGTGAACAATTAATCCACGGCCTTGGCAGACATCGCAGGCTTCGCTAAAGGTCTCAAGCAGCCCGAGACCAAGCTTCTTCCTAGTCATCTGGACAAGCCCGAGGCTTGTCACCTCAGCGACCTGGTGCTTGGTGCGGTCGCGGCTGAGGCATTCCATCAGGCGCTGCAGAACCATATCCCGATTGGACTCAAGAACCATGTCGATGAAGTCAACGACGATGATTCCACCAATGTCCCGCAGACGAAGCTGGCGAACAATTTCTTCGGCGGCCTCGAGGTTGTTCTTGGTGACGGTCTCTTCCAGGTTTCCGCCAGAGCCGACGAACTTGCCAGTGTTGACATCAACAACGGTCATGGCTTCGGTGCGATCGATGACCAGAGATCCACCGCTTGGCAACCAGACCTTGCGATCCAAAGCCTTGGCAATTCCCTCGTTCACTCGGTACTCAACAAAGGGGTCGCCATCGCTCGGGTATTCCTCGATGCGAGCAATCAGATCAGGAGCAACCTGCTCGAGATACTTTTCAATGGTGGCCTTGGCGTTGCCACCGGCAATGATGAGTTTTTGGAAGTCTTCGTTGAAGACATCCCTCACAATCTTGACCAACAGGTCGGGCTCAGAGTGCAACAGCTCGGGGGCTTGGGCGCCCTCAACCTGCTTGCTGAGTGCCTCCCACTGCGCCTGAAGTCTCTGCACATCGGTGGTGAGCTGCTCTTCGGTAGCACCCTCCGCTGCGGTGCGAACAATCACACCGGCGCTCTCGGGAAGAATCTTCTTGAGGATGGTCTTCAAACGCGTGCGCTCGGTGTCCGGAAGCTTCCGTGAGATTCCGTTCATCGCGCCACCTGGGACATACACCAGGTATCGACCGGGCAAGCTGACCTGGCTCGTAAGCCTGGCGCCCTTGTGACCGATAGGGTCCTTGGTCACCTGAACGAGGACACTGTCGCCGGTCTTGAGGGCAAGTTCAATACGCCGTGGGCCGGATACTCCGCCCTCGGATGCTGCCTCCCAGTCAACCTCACCGGAGTAGAGCACCGCGTTACGACCACGGCCGATATCGACGAACGCTGCCTCCATGCTGGGCAGCACGTTCTGCACGCGACCGAGATAGACGTTGCCAATCAGGCTCGACTCTTCTGAGCGTGCGACGTAGTGCTCAACAACAACGCCGTCCTCGACAACAGCAATCTGCGTGCGATCGGCGGTTTCACGGACAACCATGACCCGGTCAACGCTCTCGCGCCTAGCTTGAAATTCTGACTCAGTGACGCTCTGACGGCGCCGCCCACCGTCGCGGCCATCGCGTCGACGCTGGCGCTTGGCTTCGAGCCTCGTGGAACCGCGCACCCGTTGAGGAGACGAGCTCTCTCTGGTGGTTGCCTTGGCTTCTTTGGCCTCGGGTTCAACGCTCACGCGCCCCTGGCGAGAACGGCGACGGATGACTTTCTCACCCTCGACCGGATCACCAGCGCCCGGGGTCCAGGTGGGAAACAAAGCGGGGTCCGGTGCCTTGAAGATGAGATCTTTGGTGGACACGGGCGTCGGAGCGGCAACCGCAGGAGCACCCTTAGCAGCCTTGGGAGCTGATGTCTTTTTGGCCGCGGGCGCCTTACGAGTGGCTTTCGGCTTGTCTGCCGCTGGCGTCTCCGCCTTTACCGCGGGGGCGGCTTTGGCCCTCGTTGGCTTCTTTGCCGTTTGGGTTGATGGTGTTTCTTTTTTCTGCACCATTTCTGGTGTACTCCTCACAGTCCCCATCCGTAATCGGAAGGGGAACTCCTTACGCTTTAGCCGCACACCACACGGTGTGCATTCAAAACTTCGTTGTTGGGCGTATGCCCTCATCGGGTCGGTGACCCAAGAAATCTTTGTCGTGGCGTGCGCTCCCGTGGAGGTGCGCTGCCGTGACCCCAGTATCGCACATCGTCAGCTTTTCCTCTCGGTGTGCTGTCATAATCAGCTCGTGAACTACCCCACAAAGCGACAGACGGGCATGGCGCTCTATCTGCTGTTCACGGGTCTTGCATCATGGCTGGCCGCCTTCACTCTGGCCCGCGAGGGATA
>CAZQIH010000079.1:3347-5635 GCA_964593715.1 uncultured Microbacteriaceae bacterium | reverse complement strand
TGAGTTCGCAGAAGGCGACGTCGTCGGAATTGCTGTGGGCCAAAAAGTAAGCCTGGAGTTTGACGCTCTTCCGGATGAGGCCCGAGAGGGAGAGGTTACTCACGTCGCACCTTTTGGCCTGGTCGATCCCTCTGGATCGTCATTGACCACTTACGAGGTCACCATTAGCTTGCCTAACCCTCCCGTTGGACTGCGTGCGGGCATGACAGCTCAGGCCAGCATCACAACCGAGGAGCGCCAAGGAGTGGTGGCCGCTCCGGTGACGGCACTCGTGCCCACTGATGGTGGCTTCATCGTTCGAGTGCAGGGCGAGGACGGAACCATCACCAACGTTGATGTTGAGGTTGGGATCCGGGGTGGTTACTACGTCGAGATTGTCTCTGGTCTCTCTGAAGGCGACCGCGTTGTGACGGGGTCTGATGGCGAACTGCCACCGACCGACACAGGTTTTGGCGGCGGGCCTCCTGAGGACGCTGAAGAGAACCCAGATCTCAATTGAGCGATCTAGTAGTTGAACTCACTAATGTTCGCCGGGAGTACCAGACCGGCGAAGTGCCCACTGTCGCTCTCGCGGGGGTGAGCCTCAAGGTTGAGCGCGGAGAGTTCGTTGCCATTGTGGGGCCATCGGGTTCTGGTAAATCAACGTTGATGAACTTGATTGGGTGTCTCGATCGCCCCAGCGCTGGCACGGTCAAGATTTCGGGGAAGGACATCTCCACGCTGGATGACAACGAGCTCACGGCTCTGCGCTCGCGCGCGATTGGGTTTGTTTTCCAGCAGTTCCAGCTCTTGCCGCTCACCTCTGCTGTTGAGAACGTGGCTGCCCCATTGCTTTACCAGGGTCTCCGGCCGAGAGAAGCGCACAAGCGAGCCGCGGCCATCCTGACGAGGTTGGGCTTAGGGGAGCGCCTTGATTTTGACCGCGGTCGCCTCTCGGGTGGTCAGCAGCAGCGCGTGGCAATTTCTCGCGCGTTGGTGACGAACCCCGACATTGTCTTGGCCGATGAGCCCACCGGTGCACTGGACACTTCCTCGGGCGCACAGGTCATGGAAGTGTTCAAAGAGATGAACGCCGAGGGGCGCACCATCGTGTTGATTACCCACGACCTTGATGTTGCTGCAGCTGCGAAGCGCCGCGTTTACATCAGAGACGGTCTGATCGAGCGCGATGAAGCCGATGTGTTAGCGGGCTCACGATGAATCTCTGGCTCACGTTCAGGCTTGCCCTCAGCCGTATTACGGCGGCCAAGGTGCGCTCGGCACTCACCATGCTGGGAATCATCATCGGCGTTGGCGCTGTTGTCGCTCTCACCGCCGTCGGGCAGGGAGCACAGCAGGGCATCGACAGTTCACTGGAGTCCCTGGGCGCCAATCAGATCACTGTTTCCGCCTCAACACCCACTGGGCTCCAGGAGAAAGATGCCGCCGCGATCAAAGAAATCGAGGGCGTTCTGAAGGTCAGCACCGAGGTGCGCACGGTTGGCAGCGTTGCCTATGGCAGTGAGTCCATTGGAGCCACCATCATTGGGGTCTCGCCAGAGTACGAAGACCTCGGAAATCCTGATCTGGCCATTGGTGCGTTTCTGCCCACCGACCCCGGGCTGCAGAATGCTCGAGTTGTCGTCATGTCAGCCCGTGGTGCCGATGAATTGGGCTTCACGAAGGACTCGATTGGTGACACCGTCCGAGTTGACGGTCTTGCCTTCACCGTGGTTGGCGTGTTGGACGATGCGGATGGATTTGGCTCGGGAGCCAATGTTTACATCACTCAGGGCGCTGCGAGAAGTCTTTTTTCTAAGTCTCCGTTCCTCTCGGTGATTCGCATCCAAGCCGAATCACAAGAGGCCGTATCGCCGGTGGAATACCGTGTGGAAAGTTTCTTGCGCTATTCGAAGAACGTCCGCAATGACGATGACGCGACGTTCATCATCTTTAACCAGGCGGCGCTACAGGACACGATTAGAACGGTGACGAGCACGCTGGGGATTCTGATCACCGGCATCGCTGGCATCTCGCTTGTCGTTGGTGGCATTGGAATCATGAACATCATGTTGGTCTCGGTCCGCGAGCGCACCCGAGAGATTGGTGTTCGGCGCGCGATTGGGGCGAAACAGTCCCAGATCCTGACCCAGTTCTTGATGGAAGCCGTGGTGCTCTCCACCTTGGGTGGCCTGATTGGTCTCACCATCGGGCAGCTCGCCTCGTATGGCTTCTCGGTCCTTGGCGGCTGGGACTTCTTTATTGACCCAACCACCGTCTTTGTTGCTCTGGGCTTTAGTGCCCTGGTT
>CAZQIH010000079.1:0-3337 GCA_964593715.1 uncultured Microbacteriaceae bacterium | reverse complement strand
CTGGCCTGCCAGAACAGCTGCCAAGCTCCAGCCTGTCGACGCGCTGCGCTTCGAGTAGCGGTCATCTTCGGTCCCGGGGCCTAGGCAGGCCGTGAACCGCGAATACCGTCTAACCGATGATGAGCGTTGGTGAGACAGAAGCCCGCAGTTCGGCTGGGTCTTCCTTCTGGTCGGTCATCGCGTTGAAGAACCGCATGTAGGCGCTTTGTAGGTGACGGCGCATCATGTCCTCGGCCTTCGCGGGTTCAGCCGATCGAATCGCCTCGGCGATTGACTTGTGTTCCTTGATGGTGGTGCGCCAATCCCAGTTGTGCCCATACATACGGAAGAGGTGGAGGTGGCAGTGCGACTGTTCAAACGACTGGATGACCGTTTGGTTCTCGGTTGATTCAAGAATGGCTCGGTGGAACCGACTGTCGTGGGAGATCAGAGCGTGCTGCAGCGAGTCGCCCTGCGCGTCGAAGTGAGCAAGCTCATCATCAAGAACGTGGGCCGGATTGTTCAGTCGATTTGTGGCAGCGGTTCTGGCGGCCCAGGGCTCGATGAGCAACCTGAATTCAAAGAGGTCTCGAACGCCTTGGAGGTCAAGGACCTCAGTGGTGGCGTAGCCCTTGTTCGAGGTAGCCACCAACAGGTTGTCTCCCTGGAGCAACCGCAGCGCTTCTCGTACTGGCGTCGGCGAGACCCCAAACTCCCGCGAGAGGTGATGGATATTGACTTTCGTTGCCGGGGGAATGGTGTGGTCCAGAATTTTCCGCCGGAGCGCTTCGTAGACCTCGGCTGTGGTGAGGCGACCCGATCCGTTGGCGCTTTGGGCCACAGGGGCAGACACGGTGACATCGGTGCCGCTCAGTGCCATCGCTTTCTTCCCTTATCTGTGTGGCCGCAATTCCTGCCCTGTCGGGCGTCCGATTGTCATGGTAGTTCACGAGTCATCAAATTCGCGGGAGCCAGGTACGCCGATGCGCGTGGGCGTCTAGGACTAGGCTCTGTGTTCGTCTGATACTCGAGGAGATTAGTTATGCCGCACCACATCCTTCCTGACAGCTCCGAAAACGCGACACTGATCGCTCGGGTGTGGGATCCCTCCTCTGGTGGCCCTCGTGTGTGCGTGGTTCAGGGGGCGCGGTTGGTCGACATTACGCCAGCGGTGGGGACGGTCTCAGAGCTCTGCGATCACCTCGAGAACCTTGGGGCGTATGTCGCCGGGGGCGACGCTCGCTGGTCAATCGACGAAGTTGCCGAGAATTCGGTGGCCAGGAATAGCGCTCTGCCGCACTTCCTCGCTCCTGTGGATTTGCAGGTTGTCAAGGCGTGTGGTGTCACGTTCGTGGGAAGCCTCATCGAGCGGGTCATCGAAGAGAAGTGCGCGGGCGATAGCGCCCGCGCTGAGGTGGTTCGCGCTGAGCTCATGGAGACCCTGGATGGAAGCCTCAAGGGCATCCGACCTGGCTCTCCCCGCGCGCAGGCCGCCAAAGACATCCTGATTGCGCAGGGACTGTGGTCGCCCTACCTCGAGGTGGGTATCGGCCCAGACCCCGAGGTGTTCACCAAGGCCCCCGTATTGTCCTCAGTGGGCTTCGGTGCTGAGGTGGGAATTCCTAGCTTCTCCACGTGGAACAACCCCGAGCCCGAGCTCGTGTTGATTGTGGATTCGAAGGGCAAGGCGGTAGGGGCCACTCTCGGTAATGATGTGAACCTGCGAGATGTCGAAGGTCGAAGTGCCCTCCTACTGGGTAAAGCCAAAGACAACAATGCCCAGTCGTCTCTAGGGCCCTTTATCCGGGTGTTCGATGAGGGCTTTAGCCTCGAAGACGCCGGCAACGAAGACATTCATCTCCGGGTCACAGGCCAGGACGGCTTCACTCTGGAGGGCACCAATTCTGTGAGTGAAATTAGTCGGCCGCTCACGGAACTCATCAGTGCCACCGCCGGAGCCCACCACCAATATCCAGATGGCTTCGCCCTGTACACGGGCACGCTATTTGCTCCCACGCAGGATCGGGACACTCCGGGGACTGGGTTTACCCACAAGCCCGGCGACGTAGTCGAGATCTACAGCTCTCATCTGGGCCGGTTGGTCAACACGACCGGTGTCACCGACCAGTTGCCGCACTGGACCTTCGGTATTCGGGAGCTGATGGCCTATCTGCGCAAGGAGCAGGGCTAACACCACGGCGCAGGTGACTTCACGGCTTGAGTCTGTGGTGCACCCTGGTCGGCGTCCAAAAATCACGGTTGCGACACAAATACATATCTATTCTCCAAATAGTTGATATTTTTTGCCGAACCCGATTAGGGTGGTGCCAACAATCCCATGCACCAATGGGATCAACCAATCGAGAGGAAACACATGATGTCAAGGCGACGCAACGGTGTGGCATTTGCCGCGCTTGCGATTTCCGCCGGCCTGCTCGTTGCTGGGTGCACCCCTGCAGCTGAGGAAGCCACCGAGGCACCTGCCGAAACCGAAGAGACGACGACCACTGACGGTCCCGACTTCTCGGCTGTTCAGGTTGCACTTGTTCCGGGTGGAGCACACCCTTACTTCCAGCCTTGGATTGCTGGTGGAGAAGCAGCAGTTGCTGAGTTCGGTATCGGCTCTGCAGTCTTCAACGAGACCGGCGAATGGGACCAGACCAAGCACAACGCTGCAATCGACTCGATGGCAGCTCAGGGCTTCAACGCGTTTGGTATCTTCGGCGTTTCCCCCACCGACATCAACACCACCTTCCTGAACCTCAAGGGTCAGGGATTCGCTGTTGGTTCGTTGGCATCTTGTCCTGCTGGTGACGTGAACGAGGCAGACTTCTGCCTCTCGACCGACACCGGTGAAGCTGCTTACCTGGCCACCGTTGCTCTCATCGAGCAGATGGGTGGAGAGGGCGCCATTGTGCACCTCACCGGAAACGCAGTGGACTCCAACACGGTTCGCCGTATTGAGGGTGTTCAGCGCGCAATCGACGAGACCGGTGGTTCCGTGAGCCTGCTCACCACCATCACCGACATCGACACCGACCTCCAGTCGGCAGAAAAGGCAGTTACTGACCTTCTCGCCGCACAGGGCGACGCTGTCAACGGTATCGTCACCACCGCTTACAACCCTGCTGTTGCAGCAACCAAGGGTGTTGAAAGCACTGGATTGCCCATCAAGGTCATTGCGATCGATGACGACGCAATCATCCTCGACGCAATCCGCGCCGGAACCATCTCGGGAACTGTTGTTCAGAACCCATGGGGTCAGGGCTACGTTGGTAGCTACGTCCTCGCAGCGCTTCAGACTGGTTACTGCACCATGAACGAGCCTGGTCTCATCGTAGACTCCGGTTCGTTCCTC
>CAZQIH010000078.1:0-5724 GCA_964593715.1 uncultured Microbacteriaceae bacterium | reverse complement strand
ATCTTCTGACCATCGGAACCCAAAACGATGCCGTGAGAAATCACTTGAGAGAAAGCGGGCCGATCAAACAGCGCGGTGGCCAGAACGTGCATCGTGTAAAACCACCCGCGGGTCTGGCCGATGTATTCGACGATGAAATCAGCCGGGTTGTGGGAATCAAACCAGTCCTGATTCTCAAAGGGGTAGTGCACCTGCGCGAAGGGCATCGAACCAGAGTCAAACCACACGTCCAACACATCGGGAATTCGACGCATCATGGACTTCCCCGTGGGGTCATCCGGGTTCGGGCGGACGAGTTCATCAATAGCTGGGCGGTGGAGATCAGTCGGCCTAACCCCGAAGTCTCGCTCAAGCTCATCAAGAGAGCCATACACATCCAGCCGCGGGTATGCAGGGTCATCGCTCTTCCAGACGGGAATGGGTGAGCCCCAGTACCTGTTTCTGGAAATTGACCAGTCCCTGGCGTTGGAGAGCCACTTACCGAACTGGCCGTCCTTCACGTTGCCTGGCACCCAGGTGATCTCTTGGTTGAGCTCGACCATGCGGTCACGAATCTCGGTCACGCGAACAAACCAACTCGAGACCGCTTTATAGATCAGCGGTGTGCGACAGCGCCAACAGTGCGGGTAGGAGTGGTTGTAGGAGCGCTCGGCAAAAAGCCGGCCAGAATCCCGGAGCAACTTGGTTAGGGGCTTGTTGGCATCAAATACCTGAAGCCCTGCCACATCGCTGACCTGGGGAAGGAATTTCCCGGCATCATCCACCGAGATGATGACGGGGATGCCAGCCGCCTGACAGGTCAGCTGGTCGTCCTCACCGTAAGCGGGGGCTTGGTGAACGATTCCGGTGCCCTCGCCGGTGGCGACATAGTCGGCCACAAGAATGCGCCACGCATTTCCCATATCCCACGCCTCGGTATCGGCGTAGTAATCAAAGACCCGCTCGTAGTGAACCCCACCGAGCTCTGAGCCCTTCAGGGTCCGAGTTACAGCTGCCGTCGCACTGGCAACATCGTCATAGCCAAGCTCTTTGATGTACGCGCCGAGGGTGTCACCGGCCATCAGGTAGCTGGCGCCTAGCCGGTCGGAATGGGGGCCAGCGGGCACGACAACGTAATCGATTTCTGGCCCGACTGCCAGCGCGGCGTTGGTCGGGAGAGTCCAGGGGGTAGTGGTCCAGGCGAGGGCCAACACACCGGCAAGCCCAAGTTCTGTGGCCCGATCGCCCTTGAGAGGGAACGTCACCGTAACGGATTGGTCTTGTCTCGGCTTATAGACGTCATCGTCCATGCGAAGTTCGTGGTTACTCAGCGGCGTCTGGTCTCTCCAGCAGTAAGGCAAAACGCGATAGCCCTCATAGGCGAGTCCCTTGTCGTGGAGTTGCTTGAACGCCCAGACCACACTTTCCATAAAGGTGATGTCAAGGGTCTTGTAATCGTTCTCAAAGTCCACCCAGCGGGCCTGACGGGTGACGTATTCTTCCCACTCCTTCGTGTAGCGAAGGACCGAATCTTTGGCAGCCTGGTTGAAGGCAGCAATTCCCATCGCTTCGATCTGGCTTTTATCCGTGATGCCGAGTTGGCGCTCAGCCTCAAGCTCTGCCGGGAGGCCGTGGGTGTCCCAGCCGAATCTGCGGTGAACCTGCTTGCCACGCATCGTGTGGAACCTGGGGAATATGTCTTTGGCGTAGCCAGTGAGCAGGTGGCCGTAGTGCGGCAAACCATTGGCAAAGGGTGGCCCGTCGTAGAACACCCACTCTTGGCAACCCGCGCGATTGTCAATGGAGCGTTGGAAGGTATCGTGAGCGGCCCAGTAAGCGAGCACTTCGTGCTCGAGTGCTGGAAACGATGGACTTGGCTCAACGCCCGAAGCGTCGCGGTGGCGGGGGAAAGCCATGGGTTACTTCCTGACAATGGTGGTGGGTGGACTTTCTGCGAGGACGCCGTGTGGCGCGGTACCACCCCGCTTGCTTGCATCGAGATGCAAGCCACTCATTATCAGGCTGTGACGGGCCTACCCGACTGGCTCTACTGAGAACACGGCGTGTTCCGTTCTTCCAGTGGCTCACCGGTGATAGCCGGTTCAACGCCTCTGAGATGAGTCTAGAGCAGGAGTGCCGCTGCGACCGAGTCGCTCTAGATGAGCGTGTGGGCCCTGAGGTAGTGCTGGAGTTCCCGGCGAGCCACACCAGCGTGCGCCCACTCCAGACAGGCTTGGACAATCGCCCCGGTTGTTGACCAGACCAGATCCGGCGCAATATCGGAGCCTGCGACCAGTCGTGAGAGGGCGATGATGCGTTTTCCTGCTTCGGCGAGTACGTCCTCACCAGTGTTCATGGCCTCTGCCTGGCTGGCGATGAGGGGAACAGATTCTCTCCCAAGAGCGTCAGTGACTCTCCGTAGGCCCTCAGCCAGCGACGCTCCGGTCGCAAGCGCTCCCTCGAGGGCAGCCAGTGCTCGATCAACCTCCACCCACAACACAGCCGATTTGGTCGGGAAGTAGTTAAAGAAGGTTGCCCTGCTGACGCCCGCGCGTGCTGCGATGTCATCAACCGTTGTTGCCTGGTAACCGTATTCCAAGAACAGCTCGGTTGCCGCTTCTTCGAGCGCCTCCCTCGACGAACTGCGGGGGCGTCCGCGTTGGTCTGAAGCCATTAGTCCCCTATAGTTGAAGTCTAGTATTTCTATACTCAGTCTAAATAATACCCCGACTTAGGAAGGTGCCCGTGGCCGCCACGACCCATACCCCCATCACGCCGAAGCAGTCTCGCAAGGTGGCCATTGCCTCCTTTGTGGGAACGGCGCTCGAGTCCTACGACCAATACGTGTACGCCTGGCTCGCGGCGCTCTTCGCCGCAGCCCTGTTCTTCGAGCCACTGGGCCCAGTCGGTGGAATCCTCGCATCGTTTGCGACCTACGCCGTCACGTTCTTTGTTCGCCCACTCGGAGCGGTCATCTTTGGCCACATTGGGGACCGAATTGGACGTCGCGGAACCCTGATTGCCACCATCATTTTGATGGGTGTTGCGACAGGGCTCATCGGAGCGCTGCCCACATACGAGCAGATGGGCTGGTTTGGCGCAATCGCACTGATCGTGCTGCGCCTCGCTCAAGGCCTCTCGCTCGGCGGCGAGTGGGGTGGAGCAGTGGCGCTGACGACCGAGCACGCCACCCCCAAGACCCGCCACTTCTACGCCTCACTGGTGCAGCTCGGTTCACCCGTGGGTTCCATTCTCAGCAACGCCATCTGGCTGGTGCTGTTCTTGACGCTCCCTTACGAGGAGATCCTCGCCTGGGCGTGGAGAATCCCACTGTTGAGCGCCTTCCCGCTTCTCCTGATTGCGCTATACCTGCGCTGGTCAATCGATGAGACCCCTGTGTTCAAGGACCTTGTAGCCAACAACCAGCGAGTCAAGTCCCCGTTCCTTCAGGTCATGCGGCACGCGCCACTCGCGATGCTGGTGGCGATTGGCGGCGCTTTGCTCGGTCACGGTTCCTACACGCTCATGAACACGTATACGACCAACTATGGCGTGGAGATTCTCGGGTACCAGCCCATGGAATTCACCATGGCGCTGACGATTGGAAGCTTGCTTCAGCTCGTGACGATTCCGGCCTTCGGCGCTCTCGCAAACCGCTATGGTTCAGCGCGAGTGGTGGCATGGGGAGCCCTTGGCACCCTGCTGGTGTCCTTCCCCCTGTACTGGATCATCCTCGATGCCACCTTCATTGTGTTGGTCATCATCATGGTCGTCGGTGGCATCTTGCCCACCGCGTCGTGGGCGGCACTGGGTGGCATGATGAGCGACCTGTTCGATGAGAAGGCTCGCTACACAGCGCTCGCCCTCTCGTACAACATCGGTGCGGCAATCGCGGCAACTCTGCCGTTCTTCTTGACCCTGATGCGCGTGGCCACCGACAATGCCTGGTGGCACCCCGGTGTTGTGTTGGCCGGGCTCTCGGCGATCACCCTTCTGGCAGCGCTGGTGGCGCCCAGAATGAGCGTGACCAGCTACGAACCGCAGTACCAGCGCACCACCGCGTAGAAAACATCGCACACTCCGCAGGAGTTCCCTCCCCGGGGGGAATTCCTGCGGAGTTTGTTTTGTAGCATGGTGCTAACACTCACACTCAGGCACCTTGGACACGGTGCCGCCTATAGCGAAGAAGGTGCTCCCGATGACTGCAGGGATTCCCGACAAACCAGCCCTCGAAGGTCTGGAAGCACACTGGGGGAAGGTCTGGGAAGAGCGCGGCACCTATCGCTTCGATCGCGAGCGGGCTCTTGGCCGCGGCAAAGACAACGTTTTTGCGATCGATACTCCGCCACCGACGGCTTCTGGCAGTCTCCACATCGGCCACGTCTTTAGCTACACCCACATGGAGTTACAGGCCCGCTACCAGCGCATGCGCGGTAAAGAGATTTTCTACCCGATGGGCTGGGACGACAACGGCCTGCCCACTGAGCGTCGGGTCCAGAACTACTACGGGGTGCGGTGTGACCCATCTCTCCCCTACGACGACAACCTCGTTCCGCCCCTCGAAGCCGGTGCAACCAAGGACGGTTCAAAGCCCGGGGAGCAAATACCGGTCAGCCGACGCAACTTCATCGAACTGTGCGAAAAACTCACCGTTGAGGACGAGCAACAGTTTGAGGATCTCTGGCGCACTCTCGGGCTCAGCGTTGACTGGAGTCTGACCTACCGAACGATCGATGACCACTCCCAGCGTGTTGCACAGAAGGCGTTCCTCGGCAATTTGGCGCGAGGCGAAGCGTACCGAGCCGATGCTCCAACACTGTGGGACATCACCTTTAGAACCGCGGTAGCTCAAGCGGAGCTAGAAGACCGTGAGCAGCCCTCGGCCTATCACAAGGTGCGATTCCACGGCGGTGGGTCTGATGTGGTCATTGTCACGACCAGGCCAGAACTTATCCCAGCCTGCGTCGCTCTAGTAGCCCACCCCGATGACGAGAGGTACAAGCCGCTCTTCGGTTCCACTGTCCGCTCGCCGCTGTTCGATGTCGAGGTCCCCGTTGTTGCCCATCACCTGGCGCAACAGGACAAGGGAACCGGTATTGCGATGGTCTGCACCTTTGGTGATGTGACTGATGTGATCTGGTGGCGTGAACTGTCGCTCGAGACCCGACCCATCATCGGCAAGGATGGCCGCATCCTGGCTGAGGAACCCGAATGGCTGACCTCGGACACCGCCAAGACCCACTATCAGGACCTGGTCGGCAAGACCGTCTTCAGCGCCAAGGCCACCATCGTCGAGAAACTCACCGCCTCTGGTGACTTACTCGAGGACCCAACACCGATTACACACCCGGTCAAGTTCTTTGAAAAGGGCGATAAGCCCCTCGAGATTGTCACCACTCGCCAGTGGTACATCACCAACGGATCGAAAGACAAAGACCTGCAAGATCGCCTGCTTAGCCGCGGCGCCGAGGTTGCTTTCCACCCCGACTTCATGCGCGTTCGCTATGAGAACTGGGTAGGCGGTCTCTCCGGGGACTGGCTCATCTCGAGGCAACGGTTCTTCGGTGTGCCGATTCCAATCTGGTATCCCCTCGATGATGGTGGCGAGCCGATTGCTGGGGAGTTCATCACCCCTGGCGAGGCCGACCTGCCCGTTGACCCCTCCACTGACACCCCGCCTGGATACTCGCCCGAGCAGCGCGGCGTGCCCGGTGGCTTCATCGGGGAGCTCGACATTATGGACAC
>CAZQIH010000077.1:5514-5731 GCA_964593715.1 uncultured Microbacteriaceae bacterium | reverse complement strand
GGCCGCCTCGCGGCCAGCAATCCACCCTCGGTCTCGTTGGCAACGGTCAGCCAGTCTGCCTCCAGCAGGCGCATCAGCACCACCGCCTCGCGCTGCGCGTCCTGCCGGGCTTTGAGCAGGCTGGATTGTTTGGACATGGCCGACAAGGCCTGCGCTGCAAGCAGGCTCACCACCCCAAAGATGGCCAGGGCCACGAGAATCTCTACCAGGGTGAAAC
>CAZQIH010000077.1:2789-5504 GCA_964593715.1 uncultured Microbacteriaceae bacterium | reverse complement strand
GAAACCCCGTGGGGGACGCGCATTCTTGCAGGGCAAGGCCATCTTAAAAACGCTGGGGCAGGAATGCCACCCGCTCGGCCAGCATCTGACCCCTGGTGTTGCGAACCCGCACCGCCACACGCCGAATCTGCGGGTGCTCGGTGGGGTCGACCCGCCGCTCACAGACGAGTTCCAAGCCCGCCTGCGGGCATGGCGCATTGGCTGTGTTGACCTGCAAAAGATTGGGGTTGAGCAGCACTTCAGCCAGGCCGTTTTCCGCGCTCAGGCCCGCCAAGCCTCGGTCTCGGGCAGCCTCTGTGTCTCGGCCCACTTGCTCGAGCGCCTTCATGCTCCCGAGCACCCCCACCGTGATCACCGCCAGGGCGATCAACACCTCCACCAGGGAGAAGCCTCCGGCGGGCTGCGCGGGCTGCTGGGAGGGCGGCCGGCTGCTCATGGCAGGCGCCTGCCCATGGCATCCCACGCCATTGAGTCCGTCTCTTGGCCCGCAGTGAGCGTCAGGCGCAGGGGGGAGACCAGGCCTTGCGGACTGATCATCACCTCGGTGGGGGTCGCCACCGCCTGCCAGCCTTTGGGCCACACACGGGGCTGCAAGGGCATGGCCTCGAGCCCTGTCCATTGGCCCAGCAGGCGCTCCTCCACTCGGTAACCAGTTGGGCCCAACAGCATGCGATGTTCCCGCCCCAGGCTTGCAGCCCGGTCTGCGCTCACCTGAAGGATCTGTTCCAATCGAGTGAGTTCTGTGGAGAGTGCGCGCGAGGCGGGCTGACGCACCGCCCACGCCACCGACCCCAGCATGACAGCCACCACCGCCAGGGCCACCAAGAGTTCAACGAGACTAAAGCCCCTTGGAGGAGATGTCTGCTCCACTGCCCTCACCCCCTGCTACACCATCAGACCCCAACGAGACCACCTCGGCCTCATCGCCCGTGGCGGATAGGCGGTACACATAAGGCTGCCCCCAAGGGTCTTTGGGCAGCGCCGACAAATAACCACCTGCGGGCCAGTTTGGTGGCACCGGGGGCTGCTCGGGCTTGGCCACCAAGGCCATCAGACCCTGCTCTGTGGTTGGGTAGCGGTAGTTGTCCAGCCGATAGAGGTTCAGGGCCGAGGCAATGGCAGCCACGCCCTGCTTGGCGGCCACCACCCGGGCCTCATCGGGCCTGCTCATCAAACGAGGAACAATGAAGGCGGCCAGAATACCCAGAATGGCCAGCACCACCAGGAGCTCAATGAGGGAGAATCCGCGCGGCGGCGTTTCCGGCTTGCGCCTGGAAGCCCGGTACACTGAAAGCCGATGAAAATAAGACATATCGTCAGCGTACCGCAGAGGGTTGCGCTTCTTCAAATAGCCCTCTGGGCTGCCGCAGGCTTGGCCAGTGCGCATTCACTCTTGACCTGGGTGGCGCCAGCGCCACTGGTGCTGGCCCCGGCCGCAGGCAGCGCCCCCGCCCAGACATCGGCGCTCTCGCAGCTCTTTGGTGTGCAGTCTGGCTCACAGGCCACCGCACTCGCCAAAGACATTCGGCTCATTGGTGTGCTGGCAGGAAGCCAGCAGGGCGCGGTCTTGGTCTCGATTGGCAGTGGCCCCGCGCGCCAGTTGAGCCTTGGTCGGGTGGAGCCCGACGGCTGGACGCTCCTGGAGTTGAATCAGGACCAAGTGGTTCTGGGCCACCAGGGCAACACCGTCAGCCTGAAGGTGCCGCACTCGCGAGGGTTTTAGAGAGTTGATCAACTGAAGGCCTCAGTTCGTCAAAAAGCTATAACCCAGCACGAGGTGGTCAACTCGGGAGGTTCCGGGCGACTGGGCTGTTCTCACTCCCATGCCGAGCCGCCAGCCCCCCGATCGGTAGCCCAACACCAAGTGACGACCACGGGTATCGACCGAGAGCCTCGCACCCCGGTGTTGAACGAACCCCATGGGTTGGTAAGCGGCACCCACACCGGTGGCCTCCATACCCGCGTGCCACTCACGCTTGACTTCATAGCCCAACGCGGCGCTCCAGAGGCGCGGCAGCCTCAACCTAAAGGCACCATTCCCATACTCTCCAGTCAAGGGCGAAATCTGATCACTCGGAACGACGCGACCATCCTCCACTGAGACATCCAACGCCCGATTTAGAAAAGCTGCGTTATCAAGATCAACCCGGCTCCATGCATTCTCGACAAGAACCTCAAACATGAGCCGATTATCTGCCGATTGCACTGCGTAATCGATGTCAACCGACACAACCTGTCCACCACTTCCCCCGACCTGTAACTGGGGAAGTTGAGGCGCCATGGAAATGGCCGTCTCCCTGAGATTGAGGGCCGTTCGCCTTTGCGCGTTCGTTGATACAGCACCCGAATAGCGTTTTTCACGGAAAGACGATAGGTTGAGCCAGCGGGCTTGCACCAGAGCCTGGTGCCCTCCCCAACGACCGAGGCATCCAAGACCAACGCCCGAGCCCTCGTAACCGACAGACCGATAGCTCAGATCGAGATTGCCGAGCGCTGAATCCAAACCATCTCTGTCTACCTTGCGATAGGTTTGCATGGTGCTGCGATCTGTCGTTGCAGCAGCCTGGCGAACGTGCTCAATGGAGAGCCTGCAATCACCTAAAGCAGCCAGAAACAACGCCTTGGCAGTGGCCTTGGCGAACAATTTTTCGCTGTAAAGGTTGGAAGCATCGAACGACTCATCATCAATGCTTCGTAGCCCATAGGCATTGGACG
>CAZQIH010000077.1:0-2779 GCA_964593715.1 uncultured Microbacteriaceae bacterium | reverse complement strand
CAGCGTCCAGCCGATCAGCACGGCGCCACCCAACTTTGGCGCCAGCCAATTTTGCTGTGAGTCTGCGATGCTGTGGTGCTGGACACCAAAGAACAACATCACGCTCCAAAGGAGTCGGGCAGCCAAGGTCAAGGCTTCAACTCAAAGGAAACAAAAAAGGACCGGGGGTGGGAGAGATATCCCGCCCGGCCCTATGTCAGGCATTTCGATCAATCGAGGGCAACTGACACAACCCGGCCGCCCACGAAAAGTTGCCCATTCTTGAACTCACCGACGGTGTTCCCATCTTTGTCTTTCACCAGGCCCGACTTCGTTGCACCCTTGTAGGCCAACGTGAACCCACCAGAACTCTCAATGGTGAGATCCGCAGGTGTATCCGTTTCGGCAATCTTGCTCGGCAGATAATCTGTGGTGAGTTCAGATGAATCAAGAGGCCCTGACGTCTTGAATTCCACGTACCGCTTGGTGGAGTCTGGATCAAGACCGACTTTCAGGCTAAGGGTACCCGTGGCGTACTCAGATCGCGTCGCGGTTAACACCACGCCTGCGTAATTTTTCCTGTCTTTGTCGTATACCTTCAGATCTGCAGTAGTGCTGCCCGTACCAAAATTGCTGGAGGAGGGCGCCGCAGCGAAGTTCACCTTGCTGAAGTCTGACAAGAGCGTGATCACCCCAGAGGCTGTTTCGCCCGTAGAGAGGGTTAGGGTTCCGGTCAGCGTGAGCCTCTCTGGCTGAACCTTGCGAACCTTGTTCAAGCTCGACAACTCATAAACTTTCGCAGAGCCTTCGATCACACCCACAAAACTGGTTCCATCAAGCACGAAGGTAACCCCCAACGAGCCCGTCGACGGGTCCAGCGTGTCTAATGACTTCCTGTAAACGGTATTGATTGAAGCTTCTTCCCTGATGGAGTACGCCTTTAACGTACTGGTTGCCGGTACTGAATAGGTGCTGAGATAGGTGCCAGAGACTGCCTGCCCCTCCTGCAGAGACGAAGGAGAAATCACCGAGGCAGTCACCACCAGGTTGAGGGTACCGGTTCGGATGGTTAGAGGACTGGTGGAGGTTCTGAGAAAGGCCGGGACACTGCCCGCCAAAGTGACCTTTTTGTTGGACGAGTCAAAGCTCACAGTTCCCTTGAAGGACTGCGCGTTAGGTCCGTCAATGGAGTAGCTATAGTTGTTTGGCGAGCCGGTCATGTTCAAAGACCAATCACTCGCGCTGGCATAAGTCAGAATCTTTCCCTCACTCCAAGTCACGTTTGAAGGGCAGGTGAAAGTCAGCGCATTCTCGTCGTACTCGCAAAACTTTCCGACCGAGGCGATCAGGTAATCCGAGCCGATGTCCTCTGCGGTAGGCAACGCCGAGATCTCCTCGATCTTGCCCTCGAAACTCGTCAGGAAAGTGTTGTAGGCCTTTGCTGTGTTGAGCAGGTCGTTGACGAAGTCTTCAGCCAGGGCTTCCACTGGCTTGAGTGGTGTCGCAACAGCGCCTCCGCTTGCGAGGCTGGCCAACGCAGTCGGTTTGGTAAGCGCCGAAGCCCCAAGTGCAGTGGCCGAGGCGTTGAAACTTGAAAACTGGGTAAGATCAACATTGTTGAGCTTCGTGAGGGCCGCCGTGTCGACGGTAGGCGCGCCGATCGTTCCGTCGGACGCCACAGGAAAGTCTCCAACAGTGCTCTTCACGATATTCACTGCGCAGGCGATCTTCTCCGAGCTTGTGCCGGAACAAGAGGGATCCGCAGTGAGTGCGGCAACCTCTGACAGCCGAGCATAGAGGGCTTTCTCAGCGGTCGATGCACCAGAACCTTTGGATGGAAATACCTTGAAGGGGTCTGCAGCACCGCCAAGCATGTTGTCCTTCACCCAAGCGCCTGCCGTGGAGACTGCGGCAGGGGTAATGGCTGGGGCGCGCTCAACCACAAGCTCAGTGAATGGGTTGATCGACACGGCCACAGAGGCGCTGTCCGCGCTGGCTGCAAACGACCGCATTGAGAAGTTGTCTGGCATGACGGGGCTCTCGCCTGTCACTTCGTTGAAAACTGTCGTCGTCGCATCCAGTTTCGAGACTCGAATCACAATGGGGTTCGAGGTTTTCGGCATGCTGATTGAGAACTCGCCATTGGCATCCGTCTTGCCGGTCGCAATCGCTGTGGTTCCGACGGTGCCTGTCGCAGACACGGAGAAAACCTCGACTTTCCCATTGGCGATGTAGCCTTTTGCAGCAACGCCAGAGATTGCTGTCGTGGCGGGCGTGCTGCTGCCGCCTCCCCCGCCACCGCAACCAGCAAGCAATGCGGAGAGTCCGATGAGGCAAAGGAGGGTTGGCTTTTTCTTCATCATTGATGTCTTCCTTGATTTATGGCGCGAACTGTCTAATACAGTAAGCCTTTAATTATATCTTCAAGAGGCTGTTTTCACTATTTCAGCCCCTCCCCAAGAAGCCCCTATCGGAGCTGCTCGTAAGACCACAGCGGCTGTATCTGGCGGCCCCGACTGTCGACACCTCTGAGCCAGATCTCCCGGTACACCGAGTGAATGTTCACCAGCGGGTTTCCGTATTGGCCACTCACAGATGCGAAGGCTGGCAGCGGCTCATCCAGTGTGAAGTCCTTGCTCGACTCCGTTTTCTTCACCTTTAAGCTGTCGCTCACACGGCTTGGTGCAAACACGCTGGTCTCGCTGCGCCTGAAGAACGTGGCGGCACCGACCCGCTGCGCCCAGACCTCATTGGCCGATGCATTCGTCCAATTGAGCGACAGTGAGCTCACCTGTCCAGA
>CAZQIH010000076.1:0-5798 GCA_964593715.1 uncultured Microbacteriaceae bacterium | reverse complement strand
TCAGCAATCCCTTCGCCCGCAATATCGGGAGCCGAACCGTGGACAGGCTCAAACATGCTGGGGAAAGTGCCGGCCGTGTTCAAGTTAGCCGAGGCTGCTGTTCCAATACCGCCACCAACAGCACCGGCGAGATCGGTGATGATGTCGCCAAAGAGGTTGTCGGTGACAATCACATCAAAGCGAGCGGGGTCGCTCACCATGAAAATCATGGTGGCATCAATGTGGAGGTAATCGACACTCACATCAGCGAACTCAGCACCAACCTCACGAACAATCCGTGACCACAGCCCACCCGCGTGAACCAGGACGTTGGTCTTGTGGACCAACGTCAGCTTCTTTCTCCTGGAGCGAGCCTTCTCAAACGCGAAGCGCACCACCCGTTCAACACCGTGTGCGGTGTTGACGGAGACTTCGTTGGCAATTTCATGCGGTGTCCCTTGACGCAGAACCCCGCCGTTGCCCACATAGGGGCCTTCAGTGCCTTCACGGATCACAACAAAATCAATGACACCTGGATTCTTCAAAGGCGATTCCAAGCCAGGGAACAACACGGTCGGGCGAACGTTCACTCCGTGGTCAAAAGCAAACCGGAGCTTGAGCAGAAGTCCGCGCTCAATGATTCCGCCAGCAAGGCGCGGGTCAGTGGGGTCTCCACCCACAGCGCCTAGGACAATGGCGTCGTGGTGAGAAAGTTTGTCGAGAGTCTCATCGGAGAGCACTTCACCTGTTGCCAAGAAATGCGCCGCACCCAAGTCGTAGTCGGTAGTGGTGATCTCAACCTCAGAGCCCACGGCGGCGCGCAAAGTGGCAATTGCTTCAGCGGTAACTTCTGGGCCAATGCCATCACCACCGATGACAGCGAGATTCAGGGTTGATGGCATGTCTTAACCCTACGGCGTTGGGACCCGGCGCGACAACGAATGGCCCCTAGCGCGAAGCGAGGCGCTCGTGCAAGTTCCACAGCACCCGGGTAACCGCGTGCGGATCGGCGACCCGGTGGGACGCTTTGGTCAGGCCTTCGCCGACTTTGATGCCTAGGTCCCCAGACCCCAGCACGGCAAACCCGTCTTCATCGGTCACATCATCGCCGATGAACAGTGTGGCGTGAACATCAAGCGCTTCCCACAACGACCGAAGCCCGTGGCCCTTCGTGCGATCGGACACCGCGCACTCGAGAATCCCGTGGCCGGAGCGCATGACGAGGTCATCGGGCCACTCATCGCAGAGCAGACGCGTAGTGGCCTCGGCCGCTGCCGCGACATCAGCCTCTAGGCCCCGGGTATGGATAGCAAGCCCGAAGGGCTTGACCTCAATCCTGGGGCCTGGAATGTCCTGAGCAATCTGGTGGAAACCTTGGAGCAACCCCTCTGGGACCAGCTGAGGGGTTGCGTAACTAGCGCGCTGATGTGGTGCGACCACTTCGATGCCGTGGGATCCGACCAGGAACCAATCCGGGTGAGGGTCAGCGACTCGCATGATGTTCTCAAAGGCTCTTCCAGTGACCAGCGAGACGTGAACTCCATCGATGCCAGTCAGCGCATCGACGGCATCCCGGGACTCGGGCAACATTCGGGAGTTCTCAGGGTCGTCCTGAAGCGGCGCGAGAGTGCCGTCGAAGTCGAGTGCCACCAGAACCTGGGGGTGAACGGAAAAATCAGCCAGAGCCTCGTGAAGTGGGTCGTTGCCCTGGAGGTTAGCCACTAGAGCTCGACTATGTCGATGTGGGCCATGGTGGTCGCCTCAATCTTTGTGGCGACCTCGGCCAGAAGATCGTCTGGAACTCTCGAATCCACCGTGAGCACGCTCAATGCTTGACCGCCGGCGGTTTCCCGAGCAATCTGCATGCCAGCGATGTTGATGTTCGCATCACCGAAAGCTTTGCCATAGATTGCGACAATTCCCGGGCGGTCTTTGTAAATCATGACGATGTGGTGGGTCGCCAAGGGAACCTCAATGTCATACCCGTTGACTTCAACGAGCTTCTCGGTTTGGCGCGCGCCAGTAAGAGTTGCTGAGACAGACACGCTAGAGCCATCACCCAGGACGCCCTTGATTGTGAGGACGTTGCGGTACTCATCGCTGCGGGGATCGGTTGCCATGCTGACATTGACGCCCCTGGCCTCGGCCAACAGTGGGGCGTTCACATAGCTCACCTGTTCACTCACGATTCGGGAAAAGATGCCCTTGAGTGCGGCAAGCTTCAGGGCGCTGACATCGTGTTCGACGATGTCGCCTCGCACCTCGACGGTGATGCTCGAAATTGACGCCTGGCAGAGCCCCACAAAGATCTGACCGAGCTTCTCCATCAATGGAATTCCCGGCCGCACAGACGGGTCAATAATTCCACCAGCGACATTCACGGCGTCTGGAACAAGTTCGCCCTCAAGCGCCAGCTTCACTGACTTGGCAACCGAAATTCCAGCCTTTTCCTGGGCCTCTTCAGTGGAGGCACCCAGGTGAGGCGTCACAACAATGTTCGGAAGATCAAGCAAGGGTGAGCCGGTCGGGGGCTCAGAGTTGAAGACATCAATACCGGCACCGGCAATCCAGTTCTCGCTAAGCGCCTGATAGAGGGCATCTTCGTCGATGATGCCACCGCGCGAAGCATTCACAATGCGGAGCGAGGGCTTTGCGGACTTGAGTTCCTTGACCCCAATCATCCCCGTGGTCTCGGGAGTCTTAGGAATATGGATGGTGATGAAGTCACTCTGGGCGACTAGGTCCTCAAGGGTTGTCAACGTGACGCCCATTTGGCTGGCCCGCACCGGCTGCACGTAAGGATCAAAACCAATGATGTTGGCGCCAAAACCCGACAAGCGCTCGGCAACCAAAGCGCCAATACGACCGAGGCCGATGATGCCAATCGTCTTATCGAACAGCTCTACCCCGGTGAAGGCGGTGCGCTTCCACTCCCCTGCCGCCAAGGATGCGTGTGCGCGGGGAATATGACGTGCAAGCGAGAGCAGGTGACCCACAGCCAACTCGGCTGCGCTCACCACATTGGACGTTGGAGCATTCACAACCATGACACCAGCCTCGGTGGCTGCTTTGATGTCGACATTGTCAAGACCAACGCCAGCGCGCGCAATGACCTTCAGGTCTTTGCCCGCAGCGATTGCTTCGGGGTCCATCTGCGTGGCGGACCTAATCAGCACCGCGTGAACGCCAGGCAGGGCGGCAAGAAGTTCTGACCGATTGGCGCCATCAGCATGGCGAATCTCGAAGTCAGGGCCAAGCGCATCGACAGTGGCGGGCGAAAGCTCTTCAGCAATCAGAACAACGGGCTTTGCCAAAGACGTCACCTTTCAACACCACAAAGACAGAGAATTGGGCTGGATCGAGCTCCAGTCTAGTTCAGCCTGCGACCGCCTGAAGGGCGGCAGCCCGCCACGCTTGCTCAATCGCAGCGAGGCTCAGGCTCATTCCGGCAACGACAGCCCAGGCCACGACCATGATGGCCAGGCGTTCCGCGGCGCCGGTCCACCTAGGCCATAGAACCAACGCCAGAACAAGAGCTGCGATGGGCAACACAACGCCCAACCACAGCAAGACCCAGGGGACGCTGG
This sequence comes from uncultured Microbacteriaceae bacterium, assembly GCA_964593715.1. Classification (GTDB taxonomy): domain Bacteria; phylum Actinomycetota; class Actinomycetes; order Actinomycetales; family Microbacteriaceae; genus Pontimonas. The sequence continues at coordinate 2,232 of CAZQIH010000076.1, read as the reverse complement.
AGCCAATCCCCATCGCCTCATAGAAAGGCTGCAAGCCAACCAAATTGCCAAGCGCCTCCCACAGGTCCCACCCGAAGAGCGCCAGAAAGACTGTGATGACAAGCCCGCTCTGTACCTTGGTCACGAGAAGACCACCGGAAGAACGAGGGGCAGGGGAAACACCACAACCAAGCCGGCTACCAACCAGGTCAGTCGCGCCCTAGAACCAGCATCAGCACTGAGCCACCACACAATTCCAAACCACAGTGGTGCAGAGACGATGGCGAGGAACTCACCAAACTGGTACATGATCGCATCGAGCAAACTACTGGCCTGCTGTGTGGGTGCAGCGACAATCGCCAACACCCACGCAATCGTCCACACCGCATACAACCCGCCAAATATGGCTAGCAGCAGCGGGTGCTCGGTTTTGGGGCGAGGCGCCGCCGGCGCAACGTCCCGAGCCTCTACAACCAGGCCTTCATCAGATTCGCCCCAGTCAAAAGCAGGCTCGCGCGAATCAGAGGTCATGGTGCTCTAGCGAGATGCCTTGCCCTCGACGTAATCGGAGTCGCTCTGCTTCCACGAGAAGAGAGCGCGCAGCTTGCGGCCGGTCTCCTCGATGGGGTGGCCCTCACCCTTGGCGCGCAGCGCCAAGAATTCAGGAGCACCTGCGTCTTGATCCGCGATGAAGCGCTTGGCAAAAGCACCGGACTGAATGTCAGCCAGGACCGCCTGCATGTTCTTCTTCACATCGGGGGTGATCACGCGAGGACCGGAGACGTAATCGCCGTACTCAGCAGTGTCACTGATGGACCAGCGCTGCTTGGCGATGCCGCCCTCCCACATGAGGTCAACAATGAGCTTCAGCTCGTGCAGCACCTCGAAGTACGCGACCTCTGGCTGGTAACCGGCCTCGGTCAGCACCTCGAAGCCGTACTGGACGAGCTGAGAAGTACCGCCACAGAGAACTGCCTGTTCACCGAACAGGTCGGTCTCGGTCTCTTCGGTGAAGGTCGTGATGATGCCACCAGCGCGAAGGGCGCCCATGCCCTTGGAGTAAGACCATGCGAGGTCCCAGGCCTTTCCGGTTGCGTCATTTTCAACGGCAACGATGACGGGGACACCACGTCCTGCTTCATACTCACGGCGAACGGTGTGTCCTGGCCCCTTGGGGGCAATCAAAATCACGTCCACACCCGTGGGGGGCTGGATGTAACCGAAGCGGATGTTGAATCCATGTCCGAAGACCAGAGCCTTACCGTCGGTCAGGTTAGGAGCGATGTCCTGCGCATACAGGTGACGCTGGTGCTGGTCAGGAGCAAGAATCACGATCACATCAGCCCACTTGGTGGCCTCTGGAGTGGTCATCACCTGGAAGCCGGCTTCAGTGGCCTTGGCGGTGGACGGAGATCCTGGCTTGAGTGCGACGACAACCTCGACGCCGGAATCTCTCAGGTTCTGGGCGTGGGCGTGGCCCTGTGAGCCGTAGCCCACAACGGCAACCTTCTTGCCCTGGATGATGCTGAGGTCAGCGTCTTTGTCATATTTGATGTCGGTCACGGGTTTGTTTCTCCTTAGTGGGTGATGACTAGCAAAGCCTAGTTCTTGTTGATGCGGTCAGAAATACTCTTGGACCCTCGGCCAATGGCCAAGAGACCTGACTGGGCGATTTCCTTGATGCCATAGGGCTCCAACACCTTGAGCAGGGCCCTGACCTTGGCAGTGTCCCCGGTGACTTCAATAACCAGAGCGTCGGTCACGACGTCAACCACGCGCGCGCGGAACAGGTTCGTCGCCTCAAGGATCTGCGACCGTGTGGTGTTGTCAACACGCACCTTAATCAGCATGTGTTCGCGCTGCACCGAAACCTCGGGCTCAAGTTCCACAATCTTCAACACGTTCACGAGCTTGTTGAGTTGCTTGGTCACCTGCTCGAGTGGCAGTTCCTCAGCGTCAACGACAATCGTGATGCGGGAGAGACCGGGAACCTCGGTCTTACCGACTGCCAGGGATTCAATGTTGAATCCGCGGCGGGCAAAAAGACCAGCAACCCTGGTCAACAGACCGGGCTTGTCCTCAACGAGGAGAGAAAGTACGTGGCTCACGATTACTCCTCATCCCATTCAGGCGCGTGGTCTCTGGCGTATTGAACCTGAGAGTTACCGACTCCCTGCGGAACCATGGGCCACACCATCGAGTCCTTGCTTACGATGAAGTCGATGACCACCGGGCGATCATTGGTTTCCATCG
>CAZQIH010000075.1:0-5822 GCA_964593715.1 uncultured Microbacteriaceae bacterium | reverse complement strand
TCGAGGCAATGGTGAAGTTGGCGACAGCCACACCGTTCTGGGTGTAGCGCAGCTCTGGATCAGCAGTGAGGTTTCCCACCACAGTGATGATTGTTTCGCCAGCCATCGTCTACTCGGCTTTGCGGCGCTTGCTGCCACCAGACAGCGAGACTTTTTGCGCAATGGGCGCTTCTTCGGGGGCGCCCAGACGAACAACTGCTTCGTCCTGGCGGAGCACCTTGGTGCGCATCACGGCTTCACTCAGGCGCAACTGGCGGTCAAGTTCCGCGGTTGCTGCTGGTGATGCGTTGAAGTTGACGACGGCGTAGATACCCTCAGTCTTCTTCTTGATTTCGTACGCCAACCGACGCTTACCCCAGATGTCGACGTTGTCAATCGAGCCACCGTCTTGACGGATGACCTCGAGAAACGCCTCGAGACTGGGAGCGACAGTGCGCTCGTCGAGCTCTGGGTCAAGAATGACCATTAGTTCGTAGTTGTGCACGGTTACCCCACCTCCTTCGGACTAATCGGTTACAGGATTTCTGCAACAGGAGGGTTATGTGCGTGTCTTCACTGAAGACAACTGCCACAGTCTAGGTGTGAAGCCAGCGCCAAGGCAAGCGGGCTACCTCGCAGCCCACCACTCCAGTAAGCGCTTGGTGGCCTCATCCTTACCGATTTCGCCTTCGTCCAGGCGCACTTCGAGAAGAAACGCGTACGCCTCGCCCACCGCACGGCCCGGCGAGATTCCTAGGATCGCCATGATCTCTTCGCCATCGAGCTCAGGGCGAATGGATTGCAGCTCTTCCAGTTCCGCAAGTTCGGCGATGCGGGCCTCGAGATCGTCATAGGCAAAGGAGAGCCTGTCCGCTTTTCTCTTATTTCTGGTGGTGACATCCGCCCGGACCAGAATGTGGAGTCGTTCCAGTTGGTCACCCGCGTCCCTCACATAGCGGCGAACGGCTGAATCAGACCAGGCCTGCTCGGAGTAACCAAAGAACCTGAGGTGCAACTCAATCAGCTTGGCCACCGCCGCGATGGTGTCGTTATCAAAGCGCAGTTCCCGAAGCCGCTTCTTCGCAAGCTTCGCGCCGACGACATCGTGGTGGTAGAAGGTGACAACACCTCCAGCCTCAAATCGCCGCGTTGCCGGTTTTCCAATGTCGTGAAGCAGTGCAGCCAGGCGAACGACCAAGTCGGCCGGTTGTCCGGGGAATCGCCTGGTTTCCTCGTCAATGGCCTGCTCAACAACCGTCAGAGTGTGCTCGTAAACGTCCTTATGGTGAGCGTGCTCGTCGGACTCAAGACGCAACGCAGGCAACTCTGGAAGCGCGACCTCAGCCAACCCGGTGTCGACCAACAGTTCGATACCGGGCCTGGGGTGATTGGTAGACAAGGTGCGCACCAGTTCATCGCGCACTCGCTCAGCGGAAATCTCGGCCAAACGCGGCGCCAGCGCGACCATTGCCGCCCGGGTATCGGGGTGGACACTCACCCCCAGCTGACTGGTGAATCGTGCACCCCTCATCATCCGCAACGGGTCATCACGGAACGATTCCTCAGCTGCAATGGGGGTGCGCAGCACCCCCGCTAGCAAGTCGTTCAAACCCTCACAGGGATCAACCAAGACAAGACCGGGCAGGGTGAGCGCCATCGCGTTCATCGTGAAATCCCGACGAAAGAGGTCACCCTCGAGGCTGTCTCCAAACTCAACTTCGGGCTTCCGGCTCGCACCGTCGTAGGTGTCAGCCCGATACGTCGTGATTTCTACCGTCATATCGCCGAACTGGGCCGCAATGGTGCCAAAAGCCCGCCCCACATCCCAGACTGCCGTTGCCAGCGGGGCGATGATTTTCTCAATCTCCTCGGGCCTGGCCGAAGTGGTGAAATCAAGGTCGTTGAGCGCCCGACCCAGGAATGCATCCCGAACCGGACCACCGACCAGAGCGAGCTCGTGACCGGCCGCCTGAAAGGCCCTAGATATGCCGGCAATCGGTTCGTCGCTGGTTACAAGGCGAAGCTGTTCAACGGCCTTGGCAACGCTCGACATAGTGTTCAGAGTCTAGACTCTGAACCATGCCAGCTCTGGGGACAGCGACACTCAGGCGTGGATAAATCTGTGTTTTTTCGCTTGACGAGTAGGCCTACGAAGGCCGTGGTCGCCATGATTTCCATTCTCGCCGTGACAGCGTCGGTAGTAGTGGACTCAAGCCCTGCGCTCGCCGATGAGGGCCGCTCCGCAGCTCGGGTCGACGTTGTCGTTCAGGGTGGTGGAATTGTGAGTCCCGAGGACGTGGCTGAACTGAGCGTGATTCTTCGCGCCGATGAGACGGGAACGCTCGGCGCTGGTGAGGTCACGCTGCGCCTCACCGAGAGTCGCTTCACCAGTGAAGAACAAATTCGTCGCTTCCTCGCCGGGGAGAGTAATCCCGTGTTCTCTGACGTATCAAGCTCTCAGACTCCCGAGGTGCCCCAACTCGAATCCAGGGAACTTGCGCTCACCCTCGATGCGCAGCTGTGGGACGCGAGACTGCCCGATGACGAGCCAACAAACTCCAGCGAGCCTGCCCGACGACAATCGGGCGTTTTTGGCCTCGAGGTCGCCTATTCGCACCCCTCCAACTTGAACCCCTCTCTGCGCAGCCTCAGCGGACGCCAAGTGATCGTGGTGATTCCGGAGGATGTGGTCATCCCGCGCGCAAACATTGCTCCGATTGTGACCCTGACTACCGCGGCGGATGGGGGAGTTGCGCTTCGACCCGAGGAGTTGCAAGCGCTCACAATCAACGGAGGCGCGGTTGATGTTGTCACCGCTGCGGTGAGAACTCACCCAGCGACAATCGCTATTGACAGCCGGATTACCTCAAGCATTACGGCGCTTGGCAACCAGGCGCCACCGGAATCCCTGGCCTGGGCGAGCACCCTCGGGACTGTTGGATTAGCTCAGTTCGGTTTGCCCTGGGCAGACGCCGACCCCCTCGCTTCTTTGGATATCGACACGCTCACCTACGCGCGGTTGGGGGAGTATCCGTGGATCCACGGCGACGCAATCACCAACGATCAACTCGAGACCCTGGCGACGCGTTCTGCGTCAGCTGTTTTGCTCTCCAGCAACAGCATCCCCTCGGATCGTGCCGTGGTGTCGATTGGCCAGGCTCGAGTGATTCGCGTGGATGCTCAACTCTCGGCACTCGCCACAGACGCCCTACAAGCGCCAACCCCGTTGGAAGCCGAAGCCGATATGCAAAGAGCCCAGGGGCTCATTGCATACAGGGCGCTCACGGGCAATCAGGAAATCCTGGTGTTCAGTACAGGCCGGCTGCCGGCGACCGCAATCGCGCCTCGAATTGATGCGGTGCTCGGTCGAATGGTGTCGATGCCCGTCTCGAACTCCGTTGCCGTGCCCCTCACGGCAACGCCCACCGAGGTGCTCACCAACGTTCTCGGCACCGCAAACCCGCGGGAGTACCAAGAGTTTGTCACCAGGATTCGCGAACTCTGGGAGGGCGATGTCACCTTCGCGACCATCGCCAGTGACCCCGAGGGGGCTGTTTTTGGCCGTTGGACCAGATATCAAGCTTTGCTCTCGTCAACTTGGAGTGAGAACCCCAACGGCCTCGCAGCCGAGTGGGATAGAGCCAAGGAAGACTCTCGGGTTTTCCGCAACTCGGTGCGGGTTGAACAGGGGAGCGCCATCACGGTCCTCAGCGACCAAACATCGCTACCGGTCACGGTCGTCAACGACCTGCCCTCCGATGTCGTGGTGATTTTGGCGGTCCGCCCAACAACGGGAATTTTGGCCGTGGAAACGCCGCAGGTTCGACTCACCATCGGACCGGGTGACGCAGTCCGCACACTCATCCCCGTCCAATCGCTGGCAAATGGTACGGTCCCTGTCGAGTTTGCGCTGCTGTCCTCCGGCGGTGAGCCAGTTGGTGAGACCGTCACTATTCCAGTCACCATTCGCGCGGGCTGGGAGGGCATCATCAGCATCGGGCTCGCGATTATCGTGGGTGGAACATTCGCATTCGGTCTGATTAGAGCGATTCAACGCCGGCGCGCTGACAAACGTGCCAGCGAGAGCACCGCAGAGGAGAGCGAGTAGTGACTAGGGCGCCGGCCTCCGCAGATTCGCTTGGGCGAGCAAGCCTGTTTCTCGCCTCGGGAACCGTCGTCTCCAGGCTCCTAGGCTTTATCAGCGCCATCATTTTGGCCAGGACACTCGGGATTGTCGGCTCAGGAGCCGACACTTTCGCCCTCGCGAACCAGTTGCCTAACAACATCTACGCCATCATCGCCGGTGGTGTTCTCAGCGCGGTACTCGTTCCCCACATCGTCAAAGCTGGTCTCGACACCGATGGTGGGCAAAGCTTCGTCAACAAAATTGTGACCCTGGGATTTGTGATTTTTCTTGCGGTGGCAATCCTCGCTACTCTGCTCGCTCCCGCCCTCGTAGCTCTCTATGCTCAGCAGGGCGGGGTCGATTCCCGGGGCTTTAGCCCTGAGGAAATGGCTCTTGCCATCGCCTTTGCCTACTGGTGTCTTCCACAGATCCTGTTCTACGCCCTCTATAGCCTGCTGAGCGAAGTGCTCAACGCTCGCAAAATCTTCGGCCCCTTCACCTGGGCGCCGGCGCTAAACAATGTGGTGGCCATGACCGGGCTGATCGTTTTTGGCGCGCTCTTCCCCGGAGCTGACACCGGAAACGCCAGCTCCTGGACGAACGAGATGGTGGTCGTCTTGGCTGGGTCGACCACGCTCGCAGTGGCTTCACAGGCGCTCATTCTTCTCGTCTTCTGGCGAAGGGCAGGACTCACCTTCCGACCCGATTTCCGCTGGCGGGGTGTGGGTCTATCCTCCACAGGCAAAGCGGCATCGTGGATGTTCGGAATGATTGTCGTCGCCCAGTTGGCAGGCGTTGTGCAGGCCAATGTGGCATCGCTGGCCGCCGGCTCAGATGCTCCGAGCCTCGCAATTCTGCGCTTCTCGTGGTTGATTTTCATGCTTCCCCACTCCGTGGTCGCGGTGTCGCTGGCGACCGCGTATTTCACCCGGATGTCAACCCACGCGAGAGATGGCGACCTTGGCCAGGTTCGCTCCGACTTTAGAGACTCAGTGTCACGAATTGGCCTTTTCATGGTCTTAGCTGCGGTCGGCCTGGTGGTCGTGGCTCTACCCTTTGCGCGGCAGTTCGCTGTGTCAACCGATTCGGTCTCAGCAATGGCACTGGTGATCATGCTTTACGTACTGGGTCTCGTGCCCTTCAGCGTTCTCTTCGTCATCCAGCGCGTCTTCTATGCACTGGAAGACACGAGAACGCCCTTCTTTGTCCAGGTGGCCCAAGCGCTGGTTTTTGTGAGTCTTGCCCTGGTCGTCGCGACCCTGCCCACGGACCAGATTGCTTATGGCCTAGCACTCTCGGCCACTATCGCTGGCTGGATCCAGTGCGCGCTGGCCCTGATTCTGCTGCGACGGAAGCTGGGCGGACTGGACACACGTGCAGTGCTGGCGCGCTTCAGCGTCTTCCTCTTGGCTACAGTTCCGTCAGCGGCTGCGGGGGTTTCCCTCTTGCTGGCACTCGGTGGCGGAAGTAGAAACGGATTCCTCCTCTCCTCGGCTCCGGCCGCAGGGGTTGGCATGATGGCAATCACTCTCGTGATGACGCTGGTGTATTCAACAATCTTGATCCTCGCCAGGAACCCCGACATGCTCGCAGTGTGGAATCCGATCCGATCTCGTCTGGGCCTCAGGGACCGCGGGAACTCTTCGGCCTAGACTGGGGCTGTTAGACACAGAAGAAAAGGATTGTCATGCGTCAGGTAGTCATCATCGGTTCAGGC
>CAZQIH010000074.1:0-5855 GCA_964593715.1 uncultured Microbacteriaceae bacterium | reverse complement strand
CAATATCTCCACCGTGGGAACGAGCGCGATTATGGATCCCACCGGTGCTGAGCTCGATCGTTTACCGACCTACACGGAGGGCTACATGGTGGTCGATGTTCCGCTTGCTACCTACCAAACACCCGCCACGCTCCTGGGGCGCTCGCTTGAATTGGGGGTTGTCGCCTTCACTCTCGCAGGGCTCTTGGTGGCAGCCGCGGGCCACTTGGGTCGCACTCGCCGCGGATTACGGGTGAGCCAGGGCTAAAGAAGTGCTCGTCGCTTCGCGACGATATCCACGGCAAGGTCTGCTCGGTCAGTGATGATGCCATCGACGCCCATATCCAGCAGGCGTTCCATGTCTCTGGCCTCGTTGATCGTCCAGACATGAACCTCGAGGCCCTTGGAGTGAGCCATCCTGAGGAAGCTGGGGGTCACAATAGCCATTCCCCAACGCACCGGGGGAACCTGAACCGCTCGAATCTCCGGGGGCACACTCCAGGTTGCGCCAGAGAGCCCGAACCAAGAGCGCAAGCGCCCCTCAACGACGTGGCCGATGGTTGTGCTGCTGACAACACCGGGCAGCTTGGACACCGCCTTCGAGCGAGACGCTTCGTCAAAGGAGGCGACTAGGACTCGGTCGTGAACATTCATATTCACGACAACATCGACAAAAGCGTCGACCACTTCCGGAACCTTGACATCAATGTTGAATTTTGCACTCGGAAAGGCCTCTAGGGCTTCAACGAGAGTCGGGAAGCCCTGACCAAAGCCGAGATCAATACCCGCTAGTTCGGACGCTGTGTAGTCGGAAACAAGGCCTGGGCGGCCCGCAACGCGGGTGAGGTCCGGGTCGTGCGCGACGATGACCTGCCCATCTTTACTGAGGTGGACGTCGGTCTCCAGGAGGTCTGCACCAACATCAAGGGCCGCTTGGAAAGCACCGATGGTGTTTTCAGCGTGTCCGGCCGGAAAGCCGCGGTGCGCAATGACTCTCGGGGCCTGGCCGTCAAAATAAGGCACACTTCACCACTTTCCTTGGCGTGTCCTCGGCCAGTATAGGTCTGCAAGATGAACGGTCAAGGGTACGATTTGGGGATGACTAATCCCTTGCTTCCTGGCCAACTCACCGGCGCGCGAGCACTGGTTACCGGCTCATCCAGGGGGATTGGTGCGCAAACAGCCCAGTTTCTTGCTGAGGCCGGGGCATCAGTTGCGATCAACTACCGGAACAAAGCGGCGCGGGCAGAGAAACTGGTTGCTGACATTGAGGCTAGCGGCGGCAGCGCTTTAGCCATTGGGGCAGATCTGACAGACCCTGTTGGAGTTACCCGCATGATTTCCCAGATCAAAGAGACATGGGGCGGTCTGGACATTCTGGTGCTAAACGCCTCCGGCGGCATGGAAGCCGACATGGGCGAGGACTACGCCATGAAGCTCAATAGAGATGCCCAGGTGGGCATTCTGATGGCCGCGCTGTCCATCATGGAGCGTGGATCTCGCGTTGTTTTTGTCACCAGCCACCAGGCGCACTTCATTCGAGACGTTGAAACGATGCCCGAGTATCTTCCAGTGGCACTGTCCAAACGTGCCGGTGAGGACGCTCTGCGGGGCATGATCGACACCATGAGCGCGCAAGGCGTTGATTTTGTAGTCGTCTCTGGAGACATGATTGAGGGTACGGTCACTGCCACTTTGCTCAACAGAGCAAATCCTGGCGTCATCGACCAGCGCAAGGAACAGGTCGGAAAGCTCTACAACGTGGAAGAGTTCGCCGCTGAAGTTGCTTCTGCGGTCGTTGAGGACGTCCCTGCCGACCACACCAGGCTCGTCGGTGATGTGTCAAGCTTTCTCCCTAGTCACTAGAACCGTGGTAGCGCTTCCGGGGCTGCGCAAGACGAGCCGTATTGTTCTGATGGACCCCAGTGGCGCTGTGTTGCTCTTCAAGACCATGGCGCCTGACTCCTCAGGGTTTTCCCGGTGGATTACGCCAGGTGGCGGTGTTGATCCCGGTGAGACGCACTCTGAAGCGGCACTCAGGGAACTATTTGAAGAAACGGGCCGCAGGTTCACTTCCGTTGGCGAACCAGTCTGGATCTATGACTTTGAGGTGAGATGGGACCAAGCGGATCACGATAGGGGCCACGCCGAGTACTTCATGGTTCACAGCGAACGATTTGATCCATCCAATGAATTTTGGACCGCGGAAGAACACCACGATGTCTCTGCCTGGGGCTGGTTCACCGCTGAGGAGATTGGCACGGCAGCAACACCGTTTGAGCCAGACTTCCTTCCAGAACTGGTCTCGCGCCTCAGCGCCGGGTTATAGTATCCGATAATCTATATTATGTCAGATTGCTGATGCCGACCGCAGGGTCTCATCTCCCCGCTCACGCTGACTGGGTGGCCAGGGCCCATTGCTCGAGCTTCGAGGCTGCAGCACCCGAGTCGATGGTCTCGTACGCGAGCTCGAGCTTTTCAGCCAGACGCTCCAACAAAGTTCGTTCCCTTTGAGCTGCATCCTCAGCCAGAGCAAACGCGACCAAACCGGCTGCGGCGTTGAGCGCCACAATGTCTCGGATGGGACCCTTGGTTCCGCCCAGCACCGCACGGGCTAGTTCGGCGTTGTGCTCCGGGCCGTGCCCCAGCAAGTCTTCAACCGTGGCCTGCGCGATCCCCAGCTCAACAGAGTTGATGTCGTGCTCGCGGATGTGCCCCATCGACACCTCCCACACGTGAGTGTGGCCCGTAGTGGTCATCTTGTCGATGCCGTCATCTCCGCGGTACACGAGCGCCGTTGCTCCCCTGGTCCTAAAAACTCCGGCCATTTGTGGCACGCGGGCCAGATTCGAGACACCGACAGCACTTGCCTCTGGTCTGGCTGGGTTGCACAGCGGGCCAAGAATGTTGAAAACGGTGGGGATGCCTATTTCCTTGCGGGCCGTGGCTGCGTGGCGGAAACCGGGGTGGAACTTGGCTGCGTTCACGTAGGTGATTCCCACTTCATTGAAAATTTCGGCTACCCGCTCCGGCTCAACATCGATGTTGACACCGAGTGCTCCCAAGACGTCGCTTGCGCCCGAGGAGGAGCTTGCCGCGCGGTTACCGTGCTTTGCTACAGGAACGCCCGCCGCAGCGGCCACGATCGAAGCTATCGAGGAGACATTGACTACTGCCCCATACGGGTCTCCCCCAGTGCCCACGATGTCAAGAACCATGGGATCAATAGGCAGCGCGACCGCGTGACGCAATGCAGCATCGCGAAAGCCAACAACCTCATCGACCGTTTCCGACTTTGCCCGGAGAGCGACCAAGAAGGCGGCAATCTGCGCATCTGTGGCCTCCCCCGCCACGACCGCTTCCATAGCCTTACCCGCTTCGGCAATAGAGAGATCTTTGCGCTCGAGAAGGCTGGTCAAGGTTGCCGCCCACGAGAAAGATGAAGTCATAAAGCCATGCTATCTCCAGGATTCGGGGCATGTCGCTCGACAAAATCCCAGCTACGAATCAGGCATAATAGAGGGGTGACGAGCGCATCGATATCTTCCTCATTCCGAGCGCCCACGGTGAATCGACCTAACGTCGTTGCCGTGGGCACCATTGTCTGGTTGGGCAGTGAGGTGATGTTCTTTGCCGGTCTTTTCGCGATTTATTTCACCCTTCGCTCGACCTCTCCCGAGCTCTGGGAAGCGAACACCGCTTTACTTGATATTCCCTTCGCGCTGATTAACACCACCATCCTGGTTCTCTCCAGCGTCACCGCGCAGTTTGGGGTCTTTGCTGCTGAACGACTGCAAGCCCGAGCAACCGGCTGGAAGCCCACCCAGTGGGGCATGATCGAATGGTTCTTCCTCACCTACGCAATGGGCGCAATCTTCGTCGCCGGCCAGGTGTATGAGTACGCAGTTCTCGTTTCCGAGGGAATTTCCCTGAATTCCGATGCCTACGGCTCGGCGTTCTACCTGACCACCGGTTTCCACGGTCTCCACGTGACCGGCGGTCTCATTGCCTTCCTGCTTGTGATCGGGCGCGCATATGCGGTCCGAGTGTTCACCCACCGCGAGGCAACCAGTGCGATTGTGGTCTCTTACTACTGGCACTTCGTTGACGTGGTCTGGATCGGCCTCTTCCTCGTCATCTACGTTCTGCGCTAACCCCCAACAAGAAAGAAAACCCGGACATGTCATCCCAGTCACGTCGTAGCGGTCGTCGTCACCCGTTCGCGGGCGCTCTGCTCTTAGCGGTTGCCCTCTTTGTGACCGGCGGAGCGTACGCTGCTACCACTGCGGGAATCGCCTACGCGGAGACTCCCCCGGTTTCTCAGGCTTCGCTGGTCGAAGAGGGCGAGAAGCTGTTCCTCTCCAACTGTGCGAGTTGTCACGGTCTTTTCGGTGAGGGCACCGTCGCTGGACCCTCTCTCATTGGTGTCGGGGCTCTCTCCGTTGATTTCCAGGTCGGAACAGGCCGTATGCCCATGGCCGCCTCTGGACCGCAGGCCGAGGTTAAGCCCGTCCAGTTCACACAGCCCCAAATTGACGCCATGGGCGCCTGGGTCGCCACCTTGGCCCCTGGACCCGCGCTGCCAGATCCCCGCTACTACGCGGCTGACGGCGATGCAGCAAACGGAGCTGAACTCTTCCGCATCAACTGCGCGATGTGCCACAACGTGGCCGGTGCTGGTGGCGCTCTGACCGAGGGCAAGTATGCGCCGCACCTCAACGATCTCCAGCCAATCCACGTCTACGGCGCCATGGTGACTGGCCCTCAGAACATGCCAGTTTTCAGCGACATGAACCTGAGCCCTGAGGAAAAGAACGACATCATCACCTACCTGCGGTATTTGGATGAAACGCCCTCCGTGGGTGGATTCACCCTGGGTAGCCTGGGCCCGGTCTCTGAAGGCCTGTTTATCTGGCTGATTGGCCTTGGCGGCTTGATTGCTGTTGCCATCTGGTTGACCGCCCGCTCTAACTGACACCTCTGAGGAAAGGAAACACTCCAGTCATGGCCACTACGCCACCGGGAAAAAACCTGCAGGCTTCGCCCCAGGATGAGAACGACCCCGGCACCGCTGTTGTGTCTTCCAACATGCCCGCCAACCCTGGTCTCGCGCCAGAGCACCAGAGGGTTACTGACCTAGACCCCAAAGAGGAAAAGAAGGCCGAGCGCCTCATCGCGACCTTCTTCGCCCTCTCGATTGTCGGAAGCGTTTTCGCGGCTGTCGCGTATTCGCTCTTCCCCATCATTCCGGGCGACATGCAGTCGGTTCGCAACAACAACTTGTTCGTGGGGCTAGGAATTACCGTCGCACTGCTCGGCGTGGGGATCGGTGCTGTGCACTGGGCTAAGTCGCTTATGCACGGGCACGAGCTCGTTGAGGAGCGTCACCCGACCAGAGGCGATGACGAGACTCGCGACGCAGCCGTTGAAATCTTCAGCCAAGCCAACAAAGAGTCCGGCTTCACCAGGCGCTCACTTGTGCGGAACACTCTGATCGGTGCTCTTCTTGCCGCTCCAATTCCCGCTGTTGCGCTCTTTAGGGACCTCGCGCCTGCCGCAGACCCCATCAAGAAGATGAAGAACACCATGTGGGAGGCCGGCGTGCGTCTCGCGCGCGACCCCAGCGGTTTGCCTATCAAGGCCTCGGAAGTAACTATCGGTTCGGCTTTCCACGTTATCCCTGAAGGGCTCGCGGAACTCGAGTACCACAAGATTGAGGAGAAGGCTAAGGCAGCGGTCTTGCTGATGCGCCTGCCCATCGAAGACTTGAACGAGTTGCCGGAGCGCGCTTCATGGTCCTACCAAGGAATCGTGGCCTACTCCAAGATCTGCACCCACGTGGGTTGCCCTGTGGCGCTCTACGAGCAGCAAACGCA
>CAZQIH010000073.1:0-5863 GCA_964593715.1 uncultured Microbacteriaceae bacterium | reverse complement strand
ATGATGGACCCCAAGGTTCTTCTTCTCGATGAGCCCTCTGCCGGTTTGTCTCCTGTGCGCCAGGACGAGGCGTTCCTGCGGGTATCGGAGATCAACAAGGCCGGCGTGACGACCATCATGGTCGAGCAGAATGCCAGGCGCTGTCTTCAGATTTGCGACCGTGGCTATGTTTTGGACCAGGGCAAGGATGCTTACACAGGCACCGGTCGTGAGCTCCTGAATGACCCTAAGGTCATCGGGCTGTATCTAGGCACACTCGGCGAGTAAACGCCCCCAGCAGCGCTCTGACGCCCTCTAAGCCACGGCTTGGAGGGCGTTTGGCATCTGGTGGGGTGATAGGACATCGGCCGACTTAACGGCTGAGGGGCCCGGGCATCAAGCCCGGGCCCCTCAGTTCACGACGCTAGGCGTCGTCAGGAGTTATTCCTAGCCCTCGTAAGGGAGGTAGGTGTTGTCTTCCTGGTAGATGTAAACGCCGATTTCAGCTTCGGTGGGGTCACCAGCGTCATCGAAGGTGATGGGTCCGGAGACGCCATCGTAGTCAGCTACGCCGCCACCGTTGATGATCTCTGCACACTCAGCGAAGCTGAAGCACTTGGTGCCGTTACCGGAACCACCAGATACTTCCTGCAGCTTGCTAGCGATAGAGGCACCGTCAGTTGCGCCAGCAGCCAAGGCTGCGAGAGCAAGCAGAACAACTGCGTCGTAGGACTCAGGACCGTAGGCGAAGACGCCTGCGAGGTCATCGTTGCCCAGTGCAACCCAGTTCTCGTTCATACGAGTGGTGAAGTCAGCAATGGAGTCGATGTTCAGACCAGGAAGGGTTCCCTTAACACCGGTGAGGGTGCCTGCGGGGAAGTCTTCGCTGTAGTTGGCGAGGTTTCCATCCACGAAGTAGATGTTGGCCGCGTCGAACTGGCTCACGAGCTCAGGAATGATCGTCTTGGTCTCATCGAAGGCGATGATGACGATTGCATCAGGAGCTGCAGCCAGCAGGGTGCTGATCTGAGAGGTGAAGTTGGTGTCAGCCGAGTTGAAGGTCGGCTCTGCAACAACAGAACCACCAGCAGCCTCGAAGGCAGCCTTGGTGGCGCCAGCAAGACCGGTTCCGTATGCGTCGTTCAGAACGAGCATACCGAGGGTCTCGTGACCATCTGCAGCGAGGAGGTTTCCAAGAACATCACCCTGCAGCAAGTCAGACGGAGCGGTACGGAAGTACAGACCGTTGTCAGCGTAGGTGGTGAAGTCAGGAGAGGTGTTGGCGGGCGAGAACTGAACAACGCCTGCACCAGTCACCTGGTCGATGAACTGCAACGAAACACCAGACGATGCTGCACCGACGATGGCGGAAACGCCTTCGTTGAGCAGACGTGGGATTTCGGTCTCGTAAGCCTTGTTGTCGAGGTCACCAGAGTCGCCGTAGACGACCTCCAAGGTGATACCGAGGTTGGCCTCGTTGATGTCCTGGACAGCCAGGGCAACGCCTGCCTCTTCGGGGGGTCCGAGGAATGCGAGGGTACCGGTCAGCGGAAGGGCTGTACCGATCTTCAGAACCAGAGCCTCAGAGGACGATGCCTCTTCGGTGACCTCTGGAGCTGCTTCGTCAGCGGCTGCACAGCCGCTGAGCACTAGCGCGGAGGCTGCGAGAATGGCAATGCCACTCCCAACCTTCGAAAATACGCTCATGATGCTCCTTATATTTACTTGGTGTAAAGAAAGTGGCCATGCGAAACACAGCCACAAGTAACTAACTTAGGGCCAGAGTGTGGCTTGGACAAGCCAGTTTGGTTACATCCGTGTAACATGCCGAAACAGCAAAAACGGCCCTTCTAGGCCAAAAACCGCCTAACTGGGCGGTAACGGCAACCGGTTCCGGCGATTACGCAAGGCATCAACACTCAGCAAAATCAGAGCAAACCACACGATTGCAAAGCCAATCCAGCGCTCCAACGGCATATCTTCGCCCATCACCACGGCACCGAACAGAAACTGCAACACCGGCGCCAAATACTGCATGAGCCCCAGCACAGACAATGGCAAACGCCGCACAGCAGCGCCAAAAAACAGCAGGGGAATCGAGGTGACAGCACCCGCCAAAAGAAGAAGCACAGTGTGCCAGGGCCCGAGAGTCCCGAGCGTGAGCCCGGATCCCAGTCCCACCCAGACCAGTAGGCCGATCGCGAGCGGTGTCAGCCAGAGTGTTTCTAAAGTCAAACTATCGATTGCCTTAACGCCTGGACCCATCCGGTTCTTCACAAAACCGTAGAAGCCAAACGAAAAGGCTAGGGTTAGAGCGATAACGGGAAACTCCCCATACCCAATGGCCAACACGACCACGGCCACGACCGCGAGGCCAAGCGCAACCCACTGGAGTGGACGCAGGGTCTCTTTCAAGACAATGACGCCAAGCCCGACTGTCACCAGGGGGTTGATGAAGTAGCCAAGCGCAGCTTCCACAATGAACGCGTTCACTGACGCATAGACGTAGACACCCCAGTTGATGAGGATTAACAGTGCCGCCAAGGCGCTCCAGCCCACCATCGCGCGCCCACCGAGGAGCCCAAACGTCGTTTGGGCCCTGCGCATCACCAACAGAATCCCGGCGCAGAAAACCAAGGACAGGGCTATTCGCCATCCGACAATATCCACAGCGCCACTGGGCTGCAATGCCACGAAGTAGACGGGAAGAAACCCCCAGAGTCCATAGGCGGCTGCTGCGGACAGCAGTCCGTCTCGTCTCTGTTTCGACTCACCCACCGGGCAAGGCTATACCCGGCCAGATAACCAAGAAGGCCCACACGATGTGTGGGCCTTCTTGTAATGATTAGTAGATCGCCTTTAGCGCTCCACGATGGCAAGGACGTCGCGAGCTGACAAGACGAGGTACTCGTCTGCGCCAAACTTCACTTCGGTTCCGCCGTACTTGGAGTACAGAACACGATTGCCCACAGCAACGTCCATAGGGACGCGGTTGCCGTTGTCGTCGAAGCGACCTGGGCCCACTGCGACTACTTCGCCTTCCTGAGGCTTTTCTTTCGCGGTGTCAGGAATGACCAGGCCAGAAGCAGTGGTCTGCTCTGCTTCAACCTGCTTGATCACGATGCGATCTTCGAGCGGCTTGATGGAGACCGACACGGTTGACCTCTTTCTGAGACTATTCGTTAGCACACTCACTATCCGAGTGCTAACCCAACTGTAGCGAACCCATTAGCACTCGCGCAATACGAGTGCCAGGTCGTGTCGGACTGAGAGAATGAGCCCGTGGATTCCACCGAAGTAGAGGCGCTACTCACGCCGGAGACCCTGCGTCTGCTGGATGAGACACTGGCCCCCACCAGCGCAGACGATGTCCTGGCAACGGTGAGTCGACTGCGGAAGGCTTCACACCCCACCGCTCGCGTCCATGCAGTGATGAACCAGCTGTCTCTGCGCGGGAGGGCCCAGGAGAAGTTTGGGAATTTTGCCGCGCGCATGCTCTTCACCAAGGAAGGCCTGGAACAAGCCACCCGCCTCGATGTCGCGAGCCACCACGCGGGCCGATTCCGCGATGCCGGCATAACCTCCCTTATCGATGCCGGGTGCGGCATCGGCGCTGACTCTCTGGCTTTTGCGGGACTGGGAATTGACGTCACTGCCATCGAGCGCGATACGGCAACAGCGGCACTCGCAAGCTATAACCTGGCCCCGTTTCCTAACGCAACGGTGATCAACGCTGATGTTCGAGGGTTCGACCTCTCGGGGGCGCAAGCGCTCTGGATTGACCCAGCCCGCAGAGAGGGCGCCACCAGGCTTCATAACCCTGAAGACTGGTCCCCCTCACTGGACTGGGTGTTTGAGATTGCCGCCGAGCGGCCCACTGGAATCAAGCTTGCTCCAGGCATGGACCGCAACCTTATTCCCCAGGGGCTCGAGGCTCAGTGGGTCTCACACCACGGAAGTGTTGTCGAGATGGTCCTGTGGAGTGGCGTGCTCAAGCGCGAGGGTGTGGCCAGAAGTGCTCTGGTGATTTCCCGCTCGGGCGCCGCCGAAATGGTCGCGGGTGCGGACTCCCCCGATGCAGAGGTCGGCAATCTTCAGGAATATCTGTATGAACCCGACGGAGCCATCATCAGGGCTCGCCTCATCGGGGATCTTGCACGCTCACTGGATGCGACCATGATCGATGAGAGCATCGCGTACTTCAGCGCTTCCGCTGCCCATCAGAGTCCCCTAATGCAGGGTTTCCAGATCATCGATCAGGTCCCCTACAGTCCAAAAAACGTCAATGCCCTGATCGCCCGGGCGAATATAGGAACCCTAGAAATCAAGAAGCGCGGGATCGATATCGACCCTGCCCAGCTGCGAAAAACTTTGCCACTCTCAGGCTCGGGCAGTGCAACGCTCATCCTCACCCGCGTCGCAGGCGAGAAGACGGCGCTTCTTGCTAGGCGGCTCGGCTCAGTCGGCGAGGACGTAGCCGGCGCTGACGAGGAAGGCGAAAACAATGGGCAGGGCCACGAAGATTAGAACCGCTGTGCCAACGACCAGCGCGATGTAGCTCAGCGCCAAGCCGACCCGTGAGCGGGACATCCCCTGCGGCTCGCGGTATTTGGCGATGTGGCCAACAACAATCGACAGAATCGCAGGAAGCACCCCGATTCCAAACGCAGGGGCAAGGGCAAGACTGACGATGCCCATCCACAGCGAGGCCTGACTCCACGCCAACCCTGACGTGCCCACCTTCCGCGCTCGCAATGGCCCCTTCGTCTCGCGAGACACCTCACGAACCCGAAGCCCACCAAGAGGAGATTGGCTAGGAAGCTCTGTATCGCGCTGCTCATCCATTGGCTTAGCCCTTCTGCGGAACGTGGCTCATAGTTTCTCTTCCTACTGTGACACGTTCTCAGCCCGTGTGCTCACATTTGAACCAGTGACGCCGGCATGGTCGAATCCACAGCGCTATCCAGCGCCGAGGGAGCAAAGCCCTTCATGATGCGCTCGGCGCCGATGGCCGCAATCATCGCGCCGTTGTCGGTGCAGAGCGAGAGCGGCGGGATGCGCAGCTCCACTGCGGCTTCCTTACAGCGCTCTTGAGCAAGCGCCCGCACTCTCGAATTCGCGGCAACACCGCCGCCGAGAAGCAATCTAGGAACCCCGTATTCCTTGCACGCGGCTAACGCCTTGGAGACCAACACGTCCGCCACCGCTTCCTGGAACGATGCCGCGATGGATGCGACCTCGAGTGGCTCCTCCGCGTGATTCTTGGCCTCAACAAAGCGTGCGACCGCAGTCTTGAGTCCGGAGAAAGAGAAGTTATAGCGGTGGTGTTCCTGATCCTTGTGTTGGGTCAAAGCACGCGGGAAGTGGAAATAGGTGGGATCGCCATCTTTGGCCACCCGGTCGATGTGAGGACCGCCAGGATAGGGAAGGCCTAAGACGCGGGCGACCTTGTCGAATGCTTCACCAGCGGCATCATCGATGGTTTCACCCAGCATCACGACATCGGAGACCAAATCGTTGACAAGTAGAAGCGAGGTGTGCCCTCCAGAGACCAGCAATGCGATGGTGGGTGTCACGAGGGTGTCCTCGGTGTCCCGAAGGACTTCCACACCGACGTGCCCGACCAGATGGTTCACTGCATAGAGGGGAATACCGAGGCTGACGGCCATAGCCTTGGCTGCCCCAACCCCCACCATCAATGCTCCGGCAAGACCCGGGCCCGTGGTGACGGCAATCGCGTCGAGGTCAGAGAAGGTGACCCCAGCCTTCTCTAGGGCCTCGGTCAGGACCGAGGGCAGCGCCTCCAGGTGGGCGCGCGCGGCAACCTCGGGCACAACTCCCCCATATCTGGCGTGCTCGTCCATGGAGGAGGCGACAATGTTGG
>CAZQIH010000072.1:0-5875 GCA_964593715.1 uncultured Microbacteriaceae bacterium | reverse complement strand
CACCGGCGCTGCGGTGGAAGGGACCCAATGGCATGCATCATCCGATACGCAAGGGCACTCACCACCGCACCGACCACCAGAACAATGGAGCCCTCCAGGCTCTGATAGCTCTGCAGGGTTTCGCCCCTGGAACCGATCACGACCAACACCACCCACGGGGCTGCCACCGCCATCACTGCAGCGGAGCGCACCCACGACTGTTTGGCGGTGGCATCCTCGCGAACGGCGATGTCGTGCCTGACGCTTCGATGCAAAGCATTCAACACATCGGGAAGGTCGGTTCCACCGACTTCGCCGGCCATTCTCAGCACTTCGACAATGCGGTCTCCCACAGGATCGGCAAGCCTTGCGCCCCACTCCCCTAATGCCATGTCACTCGACATTCCCCGGGCAAGATCATCCCGGAAGAGCTCCACGGTGGTGGCAATGTCTGGCGGGAGCGATGGCGGCAGAGCCGCTACTGCCCGCACCACATCCGAGCCAGACCTAATCCCGGCGCGAATGTGGTCAATCACACCAGGCCACGCCACCCGCAGACGGTGTCTCCTGGCGCCCCTTTCCCGCAGGACAAACGCGTAGGCCAGAAGTGCAGTCGCAATGGCCGCCAATGGCCCAAGAACCAGGACGGGAAACAACAGCGTCACGACGAATCCGACCGCCGTGGCTCCTAAAGCCACAACACCCACCACACTCCAAGGGTTGAGGTGGGCAAACCCCGCCTCTGTGAGGAGCCCGACCACGGGCTGCCAGACGCGCAAGGGTGGCCGATGCGGTCTGCTCTCAGAGGGCATCGCTGGAACAACCACTAACCAGAGCCCCACTCCCAGTGATAACCCGACAACGACCGAGAAGAGAATCATGGGGCGGGCTCGCGGGCTTCGTGGTGAACGAGCGCGTCTCCTTGACGCGAAAACACCACCCGTGATTCAATGACGCCCCGTGCAATGGAGCCGGTGGGAACAATGATCGACATCAACCGTCGTTTCCCCTCCGGTGAGCGCTCAAGATGGACCACAGCGTCGATGGTCCCGGCGACCGTGGGCAACACAAAACTTGCATCGACGTTCCGGCCCTCCAACAGGGGCAGGGTCGAGAGCTTCACGAGGGCTTGCTCGGCGCTTTTCGCGTGGATGGAACACATCCCAGGTAGCCCTGAATTCAGGGCAATCAGGAGATCCAACGCTTCAGCGCCTCGAACTTCACCCACCACCAGGCGGTCAGGGCGCATGCGAAGTGCCTCCTTCACAAGCCTCCGAAGGGCAATTTCGCCAGTGCCCTCCAGGCTTGGCCCCCTGCACTGCAACCCCACGTGATCATCGCGGTGAAGACTCAACTCAAAGGTCTCCTCTACCGTCACAATGCGCTCATAGGCAGGGACAGCGTCCAGCAGCGCATTCAGCAGTGTCGTCTTACCGGCCTGGGTTGCGCCGGAGACCAAGATGCTCGCCCCCTGACGAACAAGCCCTGCCAGATAGCGCGAGGCACCCTCGCTCATGGCACCGGCACCCACCAAATCCTCGAGCGAGCGCAGACGAGCAGCGAACTTCCTGATGTTGACCGACCAATGCTGGCGGGTGATATCCGGGATTGCCACATGCAACCTTGATCCATCGGGCAACGACGCATCCACGAAAGGCTGGGACATGTCGATTCGGCGGCCGGTCGGGCGCAGCATGCGCTCGACGAGGCCTCGAATTGACTCAGAGGTGAGGGTGACGTGAACACGTTCGCTCACCCCGGCTCGTGCGATGAAGACGTGGTCAGGGGAGTTAATCCAGATTTCTTCGACGCTGGGGTCATCAAGAAATTGTTGAAGGGGACCAAGCCCCAACAGCTCATCCCTCAGATACTGACCAAGTGGCCCAGGCGCACCATCTTCCCGATGGAGCGACACCTCGTCGGCAATCACGGAGGGTAAATCCTCCCCCGCATCGACCCGACGGTGTCGCACCCGCTCTGCCAGGGCCGCAGAGGCATCGAAGGTTTCGGGCATGGCCCCATGGTCTCGAAGGCGAGAGACTGACCGCTCTGGTTATCCCCAGGGCAAGGAAGCTCGGCCTAAATGCCCAAAACCACCCCGGCAACGACGAAGTAGATGACCAGACCGGTTGCATCAACGAGCGTGGTCACGAGCGGTGCAGAAATAACTGCTGGGTCAATATTCAGTGCCCGCGCCATCAACGGCATGAGGGATCCAATCGTGGCAGCCCAAATACATACGAGAACCACGGAAACCCCGACAGTGATACCCACGGGAATCCCTGCGACCACCCACCCCGCGACAAAAGCCAGGGAGCCAAGTACGAGGCCCAAGAACAATCCCACTGCCGATTCACGCCACGCTACGCGCATGGCGTCGGAGGGCCTCACCTCACCAATGGCGAGCGCTCGCACGGCACTGGTCGCGGCTTGAGCACCAACGTTCCCTCCCGTTCCCACAAGAAGGGGAATAAACAGCGCCAAGGCCGTGACCGCCTCCAGAGAGTTCTCGAACAGCTGCAAAACAGAGACCGTGAGCGTGGCAGCAACGATCAGGAACAGCAGCCAGACAACCCGAAGCCCTGCCAAACGCAGGGGGCTTGCGGAGAGATAGTGGCCCGTGGAGGGAAGTGTCGCGGCTTGTCTGGCGACGTCCTCAGTGTCGGCCTCTTCAATCACTTCAAGCGCGTCATCGACGGTCAACACACCAAGAACACGGCCTTCGGAGTCAACGACGACGAGGCCTAGCTTGTTGGTTTCTTGCACCAAGCGAGCCGCACGCTCAGCATCATCGGTCACCGCGAGGCTCGGAGTCTGAGTGTCGGCGAGGTCTCCTGCGGTCAACTCATCATCGGCCATCACCACGTGGCTCAAATCAAGCACCCCGACCAGCGTGCGGGCCTTGTCGACAACGGCCAGCACATCGATCGTCTCGGCCGCTTTTCCTTTGCGCCGCACGACCTTCAGGATCTCTGGAACCGGAGTCGCCTCAGGAATCGTCACAACCTCGGGGCTCATCACTCGGCCCACAGAACCCTCCGGGTAACCCAGCAGCGAGGCCGTCATCGCTCGCTCTTTAGGGCTCAGTCCCTGAAGAACGCGGTGCACGAAGGTCGCTGGCGCTTCGCCCAGCATTCGCGCACGATCATCAGGATCCATCGATTCAAGGACCGTGCGAAACGCTTGGTCTCTCATGCCAGAGAGCAGCTCTTGCTGCTCTCTGGCATCGAGTTCTTCAAACACCTCGAGCGCGCGATCACGTTTCAGTAGTCGCCAGACGAGTGCTGACTGAACGGCGTCAAGCCGGGTGAACTCTTCGGCGATGTCGTGGCCCGAACGGCCCTCGAGCCAGTCGGCGATCGCCGAGACTTTTCCCAGCGCTAGCGCATCCTTGAGGTCAACGTCACTGGAATCCTCCATTAAGACGCCTCCTTGCCTGGGTCCGCCTCCATGGCATCAAGCGCAGCCTGGTGGGCTTTACTCGAGACGACAACGTCATACTGCTTCGCGATGACTTGCTGAACAGAGCGAAAGTTACGCTTGGGGCCCTTCGAGAGCGTGAACAGGATCATTCCGACCACCATGCCGGCACCAGCACCAATCAGCAGGCCCGCGAGAATGGGGGTCACAAAGTCATCGGGTGAGACCACAACAAAAACCAGGCCAGCGACAAGTCCAAGCCAGGACCCGCTCATGGCTGAGGAAAGAGCAGCTCTTCCGTAGCCCATCCGGCCGATAACCCGCTCCACCAAAGTGACATCGGAGCCGACAATCGAGAGCGCATCGGCCTGAACACCACCGTCCACCAACCGAGCGACGAGAGCCTGAGCTTCTGGATAGGTCGGAAAACCTTTCAGCACTTCGCCGGAGGGCAGGCGAAACATCGCGTCGTTGCGACGCGATCCCAATCGATTGCTCTGGCTCACCCGACCATTCTCACACTCCCCTGGTTAGGCTGGTCACCACCGACCAGAAAGGCTCTGCGCGTGGCGTCGAAAGAACAGTTCGTCTATGACGCGCTTGCTGGCGTCATGGACCCCGAACTCCGTCGCCCCATCACGGAACTCGGCATGGTCGAGAGCGTCAGTGTCGATGACGACTCGATCATAGCGACCGTTCTCCTGACCATCGTTGGTTGCCCAGCAGCCGACCTGATTGAACGAAGCGTCCGGGGCGCCCTCGAGGAAGTGGCCGAAGGCCGCACCGTCTCACTCACCATCGGTGTGATGTCGTCCGAGCAACGCGGCGCCCTGATTTCCCAGCTCACCGCCGGTAAATCAGGCGGGAATCCTTTTACGCCGGATGCGCTCACCAGGGTCATCGCGGTCACCAGTGGCAAAGGCGGTGTGGGAAAGTCCAGCGTCACGGCGAATCTTGCCGCCCAGACTGCAGCGATGGGCTTCCGAGTCGGCATCATCGATGCCGACGTGTTTGGTTTCTCTATCCCGGGACTGCTCGGCATCGAGGGCATTAAGCCAACACGTATTGACGCTCTCATGCTCCCCCCGGTCGCACACAACATGAAGGTGATCTCGATTGGCATGTTTGTGAATCCCGATCAGGCCGTGGCCTGGCGGGGCCCGCTACTGCACCGCACCATCGAACAGTTCCTCACCGATGTGCACTTTGGTGACCTGGACTTCCTCTTCCTCGATCTTCCACCAGGCACGGGAGATGTGGCCCTCAGCGTTGGGCAATTGTTGCCCCACGCTGAGGTTGTCGTGGTGACCACACCCCAGGCCGCAGCAGCCGAGGTCGCCTGGCGCTCGGCCGAAGTCGCCAAGCAAACCGGGCAAAGCATTCTTGGTGTCATCGAAAACATGACCGCCACAACACTGCCCGATGGCACCGTGCTCGATGTTTTTGGATCAGGAGGTGGCGCCGCCACCGCTCACCGCCTGGGTGCCACGCTTCTGGGCAGTGTGCCGCTCTCCAGGGCTCTCCGTGAGGCTGGTGACGAGGGGGTCCCTCTCGTAATTGGCAACCCGGAAGACCCAGCCGCCGAAGTCCTGCGCTTAGTTGCAAAGGCCATTGTCACCGGCGGAGCCAGCAAAGTGGGCCTAAAACTGCCGGTCGCTAGTCGTTAGGTCAGATCAGGGTCAAAGGGGGCGGGCTTACCCGCCCCGCTCAAGCGCTTGCGGCGCTGGTACGCCGATTCGATGACAACTGGCTCAGGTTCTGCCTCAGATTTGGCAGCGGGGTCCTCTTTCAGGGCCTCTCGGATGATGCGCCTGGGGTCATACTGCCTGGGGTCCAACTTCTTCCAGTCCATGTCATCGAAATCTGGGCCCAGTTCATCGCGCATTCGTTCTTTGGCGCCAGAGGCCATATCGCGCAGCTGTCGGATCAAACGCCCCAGCTGCGCCGAATAGGCAGGGAGACGATCAGGCCCGATTAAAAACAGCGCGATGATTCCAATGAGGAGCAATTTTTCAATCGTGAGGCCGAATGACACCCCACCACAATAACCCTCTGGGCCTAGGGCGCGCCCTAGGCTACAAATACGGGGACCCCCGGCACCAGAGACGAGGTCACATGTCAGACAAAGAACTGAGCTGGCGCTTTGTCGAAGAGCGCGTTGACGAGGACGTCGACATAGAACGCGCCAGGCGAACCTCTCTCGAGCACGGAGTAGACCCCATCACGGCGAGCGCCGGCGAATACATCGCCACCATTGCGATGTCGATTCACGCAACCAGCATCATCGAAATCGGCACGGGGTTAGGTGTGGGGACACTGTGGTTGGCTCAGGCTTGCCCCGATGCCCACATCACCACGATTGATTCTGAGATGGATCACCACGCGACTGTTCGTGAGCTTCTCCAAGACGCTGAAATCCCTCCCTCTCGTGTGCGCCTCATTACCGAGAAAGCACTCGATGTGTTGCCCAAGATGA
>CAZQIH010000071.1:0-5925 GCA_964593715.1 uncultured Microbacteriaceae bacterium | reverse complement strand
GTGGTGATGATGACATCAGCGGCGCTCACGTAAGGGGTGAGAAGCTCCTGCTGACGCTTCACGCGGTCTGCTGCCAATTCCTTGGCGTATCCACCAGCACCATCGGCAGAAGCGTCGAGCTCGAGTTCGATGAAGGTTCCACCCATGGAACGAACCTCATCAGCAGAAGCAGATCGAACGTCGTAGGCCATGACTTTGGAGCCAAGGCGCTTGGCCGTGGCGATCGCCTGAAGACCAGCAACACCAGCGCCGAGAACCAAAACCGTTGCGGGAGGAACTGTTCCAGCGGCCGTCATGTAGAGGGGGAAAAAACGAGGCAGGCGCATGGCGCCTTCCAGCACGCAGCGGTATCCAGCGACCAGGGCCTGCGAGGTCAGCGCATCCATGGACTGGGCGCGGGAAATTCGTGGGACAAGCTCGAGGGCAAACGAGGTGATCTCGTTATCGCGCAGCGCCTTCACCGCATCGGTTTCTGAAGCTGGGGACATGAGACCCACCGTCAGGGTGCCCTTCTTCAGCTTCTTAATTGTCGCCGGGGCGAGAGGCCTCACATGGGCGAGAACGTCCACCTTGCCGGGGTCAACACTCGGAGCGATTGTGGCGCCAGCAGCCTTGTAGTCCTCGTCCGCATAACCGGCCAAGACACCAGCGCCCTTTTGAACGGTGACCTTAAGGCCCTTACCGACTAACTGCTTGACCGACTCTGGTGTTGCCGCAACCCGGTTTTCACCAGAAATCGGCTCTTTGGGAACTCCGACAATCATTGATTCACCCTCGACTGGTTAGTGACATCCCCCGGTCAAACTAACCCCAGGGTGAGTAGCCACCACCGTACCAGAAAGGGGAGAACTCTCAGCCGTCGCCAGGCTCTAGCGCCTGATCGTCAATGTGGGTTGCGCGGACTTTTGCCTTGTAGAAGTAACCCTGGTTGCGCAAGACAAAGTACGCAGCCGCTGCGGCCAAAACGATGGAGAAGATTCCGAGGCTCGCAGCGCCCACGAGCGCAATGTCGCTCAACACAGACCCCGAAGGTTCACCGACCACACCGGGTTGTTCATCCACGAGTGAAGCGTAGCAACTATAAAACTGAATTTAGTTATTTATAGGACTCAATTAATTCGATCATCATCGCGATGTGGTTATCGATGAGCTGATTGGTAATTGGCTTGATCTCTGGAATCGAGCGTGAGGGAAGGTGTTGGCCCGCCACCCACACCGACACCCCGAGGGTGGACCACGAGACCGTCGGCACGAGTGCCCGGAGCTCTGGGTCCATAAAAAGCTCCATCCGGGGAACCGCGCCGATCGTCCAGGACGGGTCAGACACTTCGCCTCGGCGAAGGTCCTTGATCAACGACCCCAGACGGGCGAGATTGAGTTCAAAGCCTTGGTTCATCGCATCACCGAATGACTTCCGGACAATATAGGAAACGTCCTTCGCGGCCAGCGGGTAGTTCAAGACTGCACCCCAGCCACCCATCTCGTCGGTTTCCTTGATTTCCGCCAAAATCCAAGCCGCTAGGCGGTCCCTCGGGTTGCGGGGTGCCCGCTGCACCGCGGCCCAGAGGTTATCGACATAGCGCAGGTACATCATGTGGGCGGCCTCAGCGATCAACGAATCACGCCCGCCAAAGTAGTGATTGACCATGGGGTAGGTGATGCCGAGACGGTCACACACGCTCGAGACGTTGAAGGAGGTAGGGCCTGCCTTGGCTACCTCGTCAAAGGTGACGTAGAGAATCTTGAGGCGCATCGGTGGCTGCGGGTCAGAACCAAAGCGCAGCCAATAAGAGTCAACCAGGGCTTTATCGGGGTGGGTTGTGTCAGAGAGCTTTCGTCGTGCCATACCAACCCCTCAAACATGAAGTTTGTTCTGTGCGAACTATACCCCCCTAAAAAAACCAGAAGATTATTAGAATTTCGGAATCAGTCGACCCGTCGACTTCTTATAAGCCTCATAACCAGGGTGACGCTTGGCCAACATCGCCTCTTCCCCCGAAGCCTTGATGGAGAGCACCACAAAGAGTGTGATCCATCCGACGATGTGCCCGGCCGATGCCCCGAGAAGAACGAGCCCCAGTGCTGCCAACAACACACCTGTGTAAATCGGATGGCGGACAAATCGATAGACGCCAGTCGTCACCAGCTCAGCGCCATCCTTTGGAATTGGGGTGGGGGTTAGCGCCGGACCGAGACGCATTCCCCCGGCACCAGCGACCAGCACTCCCGCGACAATCAGAACACCGGCGATAACAAAGGTCGCAACCACCCGCGGCCAAAGATTCCCCGGGGGGAGAACAACGAGCCCGGCGATGAGTCCAAACTGCGCCCCGACCAGCGCCCATGCCACAGAGGGTTTCATTCCTGCAGGCTAGCCCCTTCATAAGCTCGGGCCTCTTCCTGACGCTTGGCCTCTTCGCCGAGCGCAATGGGCGCGCGGACCAAATCGTCGCTGAGCTCAAAAGCATCCACCAGGGATTTCAGGTGTGGCCGAAGCCTCGGGAGCAGTCGATTATTGATGTACTGGGTGATTGCCTCTGCGCGGTGCGCACTCAAACGACCATTCATCAAATACCAATCGCGGTGCTTTTCGATCAGAACAAAGCCGTGGAGATCGCGCAACCATCGCAACACCTGCTTAGTGGGTCCATCCTCATAGCGAGAGAGCGCCTCGGTGAACGCCTCCCAGACCACTAGCTCACTGTGAGCCCAGGCGGCCTCAATGAGCTCGTGTTGGTGGGCATTCATCAGCTCGGCAGCCCGCTCGGGGGGTAACTTGGAGGCCGGCTTAAGGGCATCGGCCAGGTTCGCCACCATCGTCGCGACCCGGTCGGTGAGCAGCTGCCTCTGTGACGCTGTGCTGCGGACATACCCAATAGACCTCGCCGTAGAGCCAAAGTCCACGACGTTTTGAGCGAGTCGACGAAGACCCGAACGATTAACCGCCGCTTCGCCAACCTGGTCAGCCACGTAACCGGCCATGACACCCAGGTCGCCCTTGGCGAACTGTCGTGCGTAATCCCCCAGCAAACGCTTCGCGACCAACTGCAACAACACGGTGTTGTCGCCCTCGAAGGTGGCATACACATCCAGGTCAGCACGCAGACCCGCCAAACGGTTCTCAGCAAGGAACCCTTGCCCGCCACATGCTTCCCGGTTGGCTTGAATAATGTCCAGAGCCGACCACGTTGCGTAGGGCTTGAGCGCGGCGGCAAGCGTTTCAAGATCCTGGCGATGCTCTTCAGTGTCGGCCTGGCCACTAAACACCTGGTGGAAGAGCTCGAGGAGAACTTCTTGAGCGAAGACCATCGCGTAGGTATTAGCCAAACGTGGGATCAAACGTCTCTGGTGTTGCTGGTAATCCATCAGGACGTGCTCTTCGGTCGAACCAGGGACTGGGAACTGGCGGCGTTCCAGGCTGTAGCGAATGCCAATGGTCGAGGCCAACTGAGACGCGACGGTCGATGCGCCCACCAGTGAAACTCGGCCCTGAACCAGAGTGCCCAGGATCGTGAAGAAGCGGCGGCCGCGCGACTCGATAGGAGAGGAGTAGACACCATCACTGTTGACACTGCCGTAGCGGTTGAGCAGGTTCTCCCGGGGGACTCGGACGTTGGTGAAGTGCAACCGCCCGTTGTCAATACCGTTCAAGCCACCCTTGTACCCATCGTCATCACCGCCGATGCCAGGCAGGAATCCGTTGTCATCACGCAGTGGCACATAGAGTGCATGGACGCCATGGTTCTCGCCCTCAACAATGAGTTGCGCAAACACCACTGCCGCACGACCGTGCTGGGCGGCGTTGCCGATGTAGTCCTTCCACGCACCGCGGTGCGGGGTGTGGATGACAAACTCATCGGTGTCGAGGTCGTATGTCGCTGTCGTCGCGATCGAGGCAACGTCGGAACCATGACCCGTCTCCGTCATCGCAAAAGCACCAGGAATGTCCAACGACATAATCCCTGGTAACCACTTGCGGTGGTGCTCTTCGGTGCCAAGATGCATGACGGCCGCACCAAAGAGGCCCCACTGCACACCCGACTTAATCTGAAGCGAGGGGTCAGCCAGGACGATCTGCTCAAAACTGGCGATGTTCCCACCGGGGTTCTCGCCACCGCCCACAATCGAGGGAAACGCGAGGTGCACTGCACCCGAGTCGGCAAGTCGCTTCAGTTGGCCAAAAACGCGCTGCCGGTGCTCCGGCATCGGCTGGCCCTCGATTTTCCACATGTCGGGGTGAGCGCACACCCGACGAGCACTCCGACGAATCTCGACGTAACGACCGAGCAGGAATTCACCCAGCTCAGCTGGGTCCACTGCGAGGTCACTCGAGTCGAACCGGACAGGGGGAGTTTGGACATCACTCTGGGCGCTCATGACTACAGTCCTCCAAGAAGAGTCGTTGTCCCTTCACGCTAAGGCGCGGGATTCCTTGGCGCCAGACCATGGTTTTCAGCCACCACAAGACACCATGGTCAGTCGAAACTTTTGTGCCCTACCTACAGAGAGACGTCCGATGCGTTGTTCTTCTATCCCTGAACCGTTGGGACTTTGTATACCCCATGGGGTATACTCAACTCACAACGAAAGGATGCCCACATGCCCACCATTGACCTCACTCACGACGACTTCGAAAAGACCGTCACCTCCGAGGGAATCACCCTGGTTGATTTCTGGGCTGACTGGTGTGGCCCCTGTCGTGCATTCGCCCCCGTCTACGAGGAAGCAAGCCTCAAGCACCCGGACGTCACCTTCGGAAAAGTCGACACCGAAGCAGAGCAGGCACTGGCCCAAGCTGCAAACATTCGCTCGATCCCGACCCTCATGGCCTTCCGCGATGGCATCCTCGTTTTCGCCCAGCCAGGCGCCCTGCCAGCTCCGGCGCTGGAGGAGGTCATCACCGCAGTGAAGGGCCTAGACATGGAAGACGTCCGCGCCCAGGTCGAGAAGGCACAAGCAGAAGCAACCGCCGGCGCTTAAAGCTCGGCGCGCGAGCGGAAGGTTCGACGAACCTTCTCCGCAAAGTTCTTGGCGGGTGGCTCGTTGTAGCCATCGGCGCGCTCTTGCCCAGACATTGCGGCAATAGCGTCCATCACTTCATCCGTCGCCTGACGGCGGGCCCGACCTGAATCCGCTTTGCCGTGCCTCGAGAGATCCAAGGGTGCGCCAAATTGGATAGTGACTTTCGCTGGCTTGATTCCCGTTGAGCCAATCGGCTGAACCTTGTCCGTGCCATGAAGAGCAACCGGCACGACCGGGACTCCGGCAGTGAGCGCTAGCCACGCAACGCCCGTCTTCCCCCGATAGAGCCTTCCATCGCGTGAGCGGGTGCCCTCTGGATAAATCGCGAACGCTTCTCCATCGTTGAGCAGGCCGAGCCCGGCATCGAGTGCTTGCTGCGCAGCCTGGCCTGCTCCCCTCGACACGGGAATGGCGCCGATGCCTCGGAAGAATGTGCGCGAGGCGAAACCCTTAATTCCGGTTCCGGTGAAATAGGAATCCTTGGCCAAGAACGACACTGGCCTGGGAGCAAACAATGTGATGACAACGCTGTCGATAAAGGACAGGTGGTTGCTCGCCAAAATTACAGGACCAGAACGGGGCACGTTCTTTTTGCCGATGATGGTTGCCCGAAACAAGGCCCTAGCAATAGGGCCGAGTGTCATTCGACTGACGAGCTTGAGCATAAGGACCTAACGGCGGGTGGAACGTTTTTTCACCCTAGCGGGAATACCCACGGCAAGCGCGCCGGGGGGCACGTCATCCAACACGACCGACAGAGCACCGATGATCGCATCATCGCCAATCGTGACCGACCCAAGAATTGCAGCGCCCGTACCGACAGACACGCGGTTGCCCAGCTGCGGGTGGCGTCGGCCCGCCACGTGGTCGCGACTCGTCGGTGTCTTTCCACCCAGCGTGACA
>CAZQIH010000070.1:0-6058 GCA_964593715.1 uncultured Microbacteriaceae bacterium | reverse complement strand
CCATTCGCGAACACTTTGGCGCCCGGGCCGAGGTTTTTCCGGTCTTCAACGGAACCGGCGCCAACGTTGTCGCGCTAACGGCCATGATGCCAAGGTGGGGCGCCGTGATCTGCAGTTCTCTCGCCCACATTCACACCGATGAGGGCGGCGCTCCTGAACGTGTCAGCGGCCTCAAGCTCTTCACTGTTCCTGCTCCCGAAGGGAAACTGACGCCCGAGTTGATTGCGACTGAAGCCTTCGGCTTTGGCGACGAACATCGTGCACAACCTCTGGTTGTCTCCATCACCCAGAGCAGCGAGCTCGGTACCGTCTATAACCCAGACGAGATTCGGGCCATTACCGCCTTCGCTCACGACAAAGGCATGCTCGTTCACATGGACGGAGCTCGCTTATGGAACGCTGCGGCAAGCCTGGGTCTGCCCTTCCGCGCCTTCACCACAGACGTCGGCGTCGATGTTCTGAGCCTCGGTGGAACCAAGAACGGTCTGCTGGGCGCTGAAGCAATCGTTGTTCTGAACCCCAAGGCAGTCGAGGGGCTCATCTATTTGCGCAAACTCAGCATGCAGCTCGCAAGCAAGATGCGCTTCGCAAGCGCCCAGATTCTTGCTCTGTTCACTGACGACCTGGGCCTGCGCTCTGCCCGCCATGCCAACGCCATGGCCTCACGCTTGCGATCCGCTCTGGAAGAGCGGATCGCATCGGGAGCGATTTCAGGGCTTGGCTTCAGCGCGCCAACTCAGGCAAACGCGGTGTTTGCCCTTCTCGATAACGCGGTTGCCGATCGAATTCGCGAGAAATTCCGCTTCTATGACTGGGACCGCGCCAAGGGCGAAGTCAGGTGGATGTGCTCCTTCGACACCACGGAGGACGACATTGCCCGCTTCGTTGACACCATTACGGCTGAGCTTCAGGCGTAATTGGCGCTTCCCGACACCATGTCACCGAGCGGTTTGCGCACCCGGGGTGCCCTTTCTCGCTCCTGCAGGTTCTCTGGAAGATCCGCTACATCGCCCTGAACGCCCAGCGTCATCACGGTGACCACTCGGTGGTGCTCGTCGAGCCCCAAGGCGTTACCCAGAGCCTCTGAATCGAACCCACCCATCTGGTGGACCAGGATTCCCTCAACGGTGGCCTGGACACTGAGGTGAGCGACCGCTTGACCCAGGTCATACCAAGCATGAGAGAGGGCTTTGCCTTCATCGGTGTGGGTCCTCGTAACGTTGGCCACCAACGCACTGGCGTGCTCGGCCCAGACCGCATTACCCGAGGCGAGAGTCCCGAGAATCGTCGAGAAAACGTCGTCGCCCCGAAATCCCACGACAAACGACCACGGTTGTGAGTTGCTCGAGCTTGCTGCCCAGCGTGCCGCTTCGAAAAGAGGGCCCACCTGCTCCGGCGTCAATTCTGCGCTCCTCGAATAAGCGCGAGGACTGCGCCTCCCAGCCAAAGCATCATGGATGGGGAAGGTCTTGGTGGAGGCGCTCTCGGTCATGGTGTCCTTAGATTGTGTGGCTAGTGGAGTGCGGTTGTCTCGAAGTGACTTATTCCAGGCTAAAGGGCGCCACGGTCAAGCCAGAAGAATCACTCGCCAAGTCAACCCGAACGGTGTCACCGTCGTGGATTTCCCCGGAAAGCAAGGCCTTAGCCAAGCGATCGTCGATTTCTTTCTGCATCAATCGGCGTAGTGGTCGCGCTCCATAGAGCGCGTCATACCCTTTATCCGCAAGCCAGAGCCTGGCGGCCGGTGTCACCGCGAGCTCGAGCCTTCTCTCGCCTAGGCGCTTGGAGAGGCGCTCCACGGTGATCTCAACAATCTGACCGAGGTCCTCACTGGAGAGCGTCGAGAACACCACAATGTCATCAAGCCTGTTGACGAACTCAGGCTTGAACGCCCGCCTGACCTCAGCGTTGACAGCGGTGACCTTGTCATCCCACGACAGCCCCTCATCCACGAGGAACTGTGAGCCCAAGTTAGAGGTCAGAACAAGAATCGTGTTTCTGAAATCAACCGTCCGGCCCTGACCATCCGTGAGTCGACCGTCATCAAGCACTTGCAGGAGCAGATCAAAGACCTCGGGGTGGGCTTTTTCGACCTCGTCTAAGAGGATGACCGAGTAGGGCCGCCGGCGGACGGCTTCAGTCAGCTGGCCGCCCTGCTCGTAACCCACATAGCCAGGAGGGGCGCCGATGAGGCGCGATACGGCGAACTTCTCGCCGTATTCGCTCATATCGATGCGGACCAACGCCTTCTCATCATCAAAGAGGTAGTCGGCAAGCGCCTTCGCCAACTCGGTCTTGCCAACACCCGTGGGGCCTAGGAACAAGAACGAGCCAGTCGGGCGACCAGGGTCACTGAGCCCCGCTCGTGAGCGACGCACCGCTTCGCTCACTGCCTTCACTGCGTCTTTCTGGCCGACAAGCCGCTTCGCGAGTTCGGTCTCCAGGTGGAGGAGGCGTTCGGTTTCACCCTGGGTCAGCTTGTCGACAGGAATCCCTGTCCATGCAGCCACCACGGCAGCGATGTCCTCATCGGTGACCTGGTCATTAACCATCCGGTCGCCTGAGGGCTCACCGTTTTCTGCGGTGGAAATTGCGGTTTCAATCCCTGGAATGACCTCGTAGTTGAGTTTCGACGCGTCTTCATAACGGCCTTCACGCATGGCGCGGTCGAGATCAATACGGGCGTCATTGAGCTGAGTCTTGAGCTCCCCGACGTCTTGGAGTGATGCTTTTTCGGTGGCCCACTTGTCTTGGAGCGCAGAGAGTTCAGCCTCTTTCTCGGCGAGATCCTCGCGAAGTTTGGCAAGACGATCCTTGGAGGCGTCGTCCTTTTCTTTTTTGAGCGCCAGCTCTTCAATGCGCATCCGGTCGACCAGTCTGCGCAATTCGTCGATCTCCACGGGTGAAGACTCAATTTCCATCTTCAGACGACTTGCAGCCTCATCGACCAAGTCGATGGCCTTATCGGGCAGCTGACGTGAGGTGATGTATCGGTTGGACAGGGTGGCAGCGGCAACGAGTGCGCTATCGGCGATGACGACTTTGTGGTGCGCTTCATAGCGCTCCTTTAGCCCGCGCAGGATCGCCACGGTGTCTTCGACGCTGGGCTCGCCCACGAAAACCTGTTGGAAACGACGCTCCAGGGCGGCGTCCTTTTCGATGAACTCCCGGTATTCATTGAGGGTCGTGGCGCCAATGAGGCGCAGCTCGCCCCTGGCGAGCATGGGCTTGAGCATGTTGGCCGCGGCCACTGAACCTTCGCCGCCCCCAGCACCCATCAGGGTGTGAAGTTCGTCAACGAAGGTGATGATCTCCCCTTCGGCATCGTTAATTTCCTTCAGTACCGCTTTCAAGCGCTCTTCAAATTCACCGCGGTATTTAGCACCCGCGACGATGGCCGCCATATCAAGCGAAATCAGTTGTTTGCCCTTCAAGGAGTCAGCAACGTCGCCGGCGACGATGCGCTGGGCCAAGCCCTCAACTACGGCGGTTTTTCCCACGCCAGGCTCGCCAATAAGGACCGGGTTGTTCTTGGTGCGCCTGGTCAGCACTTGCGACACTCGTCTGATCTCTTGGTCCCGACCAATCACAGGGTCGAGTTTTCCCTCACGGGCAATTTCGGTGAGGTTCACGCCATAGAGCTCGAGTGCGCTCTTTTGACCGTTCTCTTCAGTTGACTGTGCCATGAAAGACCCCCTTACCTTTGAGATTCCTGGGATGGCGGAAGAGCCCAGCGCAAGGGATTCCACACCACAACCTGGTTGGACTTCTTTGCCCTTTGGCCCGCCCGCAACGGAACAACCTCGCCCTCGGATCCGGCAGCAAAAACCCGGCGTCCGGAGCGCGCCAACATTTCATCGGCAAGCGCACTTTCCAAATCCCGCACCCGCCTCTGCAAGTGATCCACCTGGCTCTCGAGCTCCAGGATGCGCTTGATTCCCTCGAGATTCAATCCCTCGGCGCTGAGGCGCGAAATCTCCCGGAGGTGAACGACATCCTTCATCGAATACCGTCTCGTCCGCCCTGCCGTGCGGGTGGGACTTACCAATCCCAGGCGGTCATACTGGCGCAGGGTTTGGGGGTGCATACCCGCCAGCTCCGCTGCGGCAGCGATAGAAAAGAGTGGTGTGAGCTCATCCATGGCTACTTCGTCGCCCTCTTGAGCAGCTCATCGCGCGGGTTTTCGTCGGGAAGCGCGCTAAAGAGTTTCTCGAGGTGCCCCTTTGCAGCCCCGGACAGGTGGGAAGGAACAGCAACTGCCAGCTCCACCAAGAGATCACCCAGCGATGTTCCACCGCGAACGCCACGACCCTTAACGCGCAGAATCTGGCCACTCGGGGTTCCCGGCGCCACCTTGACCTTCACCACGTCGCCCTCAATGGTGGGAACCTCAATAGTGGCGCCCAGTGTCGCCTCCAGGAAAGTCACGGGAACGACAACGCGCAGGTTGTCCCCGTCGCGACTGAAAATCGGGTGTTTGGGCACGCCTACCGTGATGATGGCATCGCCCGGGCGACCGCCATCGGGGCTCGGGTGGCCTTTTCCACGCAAGCGAACCTTTTGGCCATCCTTCACCCCGGCGGGAATGCGGGCCTTGATGGTGTTGCCAGAGGGTCCTTCTAAAGTCACATCCGTTCCCGACACGGCAGTCTTCAGATCAAGTGTCACCCTCGAGACCACGTCACGACCTTTCGTGGGTTCCCTGTATCCCTGGAAACCGCCACCACCACCAAAAAGGCCAGAAAACAGGTCGCCAAAATCGGCGTTGCGCCCGCCTCGGGTGGCGCCCTCACCAAACATGCCACCGAAGATGTCGTCAAAACCCCCTTGCCCACCTCCAGCCGTGAAGCGTGGCCCGCCGGCCGCCATCGCGCGAATCTGGTCGTACTCGGAGCGCTGCGTTGAGTCGGAGAGCACCGAATAGGCCTCAGAAATTTCCTTGAAGCGTGCTTCAGCGGTGGCATCACCCTGGTTCGAATCCGGGTGATATTTGCGAGCTAATGAGCGGTAGGTTTTCTTGAGCTCGGCGTCAGAGACGTCTTTAGACACCCCGAGAATCGCGTAGAAGTCTTT
This sequence comes from uncultured Microbacteriaceae bacterium, assembly GCA_964593715.1. Taxonomy (GTDB): domain Bacteria; phylum Actinomycetota; class Actinomycetes; order Actinomycetales; family Microbacteriaceae; genus Pontimonas. The sequence continues at coordinate 985 of CAZQIH010000070.1, read as the reverse complement.
TTCTAACCAGTCTTGGCTTGCCACCTAGCTCACCCCCTCGCTTACTCGTCCGCAGGAACCTGGACAGCCACTTTCGCAGGCCGAATGAGGCGATCACCCAGGGAATAACCACCCTCGATGACTTCTGCGACCGTGTCGGAGGTGGCCTCGGCGCTCGGAATTCTGACCATGGCTTCGTGAATGGCGGGGTCGAACGCTTCGCCTACGGTGCCGACAGCCTTTACCCCGTAGCGGTCAAAACCGGTGCGCAGTTTCTGCGACACCAACTCCAACGGCGTGCCAGCGAGGTCGCCGTGGGCATCCGCCCGGTCGAGGTCATCCAGTGCAGGAAGCAATGAGCGCACGACTTCTGCGATTACAGCCTCCCGATTAGCCTGGCGATCCCGCTCGACCCTGGTCCGGAAGTTCTGAAGTTCCGCCTCTGCCCTGGCGGCCCGGTCGCGGTATTCCGCGACCAGGTCACGCTCAGCATCGTCAAGAATCTCGAGATCCTCCGGGCTCAGGCCCTCTGCATCTGTACCCTCGGAGACGTCCTGGCGAACGTCACCCGTTTCTGGATCAATACGACGCTTGTCGGTGATCAGCGGCTCTGACTCTTCGTCAGGGCCCGGTGCTTGCTTCTCAGACATGCGTCCTACTTCTTGGGTTCTGCGTCGTCGTCCACGACCTCGGCATCGACGATGTCCTCGTCGTTACCCTCGGCCTCGGCCTCTGGAGCTGCCTCTCCCTCAGGGGTGGCCTGATAAAGGGCCTCGCCCAACTTGGTCTGGCTCTGGCTGAGTGTTTCCACGGCCTTCTTGAGCGCAGCCTCGTCATCACCAGCAAGGGCTGACTTGAGAGCATCCACATCAGCCTGGACTTCGGACTTGACGTCCTCTGGCAGCTTCTCGTCGTTCTCTTTGAGGATCTTCTCGACCGAGTAGGCAAGCTGCTCAGCGCTGTTGCGCTCTTCAGCAGCCTCGCGGCGCTTCTTGTCCTCAGCGGC
>CAZQIH010000069.1:0-6066 GCA_964593715.1 uncultured Microbacteriaceae bacterium | reverse complement strand
CGCTTCATCGCTGAACCTCCGCCCGCTTACTCAAGACCACCTGCGTCAGAGCGGCCACAGCGATAACGAGGAACATCATCACTGCCTGGGATTGACCTGTTGCAAAGTTTCCAAAGCCAAAGGCCTCTTTGAAGACGTGGAGTGAGATCAGCTCAGTGGTGCGGTAAGGCCCACCACCGGTGAGCGAGAGGTTCAAGTCATAGGCCATAAAGCTGTTGCGAATCGTCAAGAACATCGAAATCGTGAATGCCTGAGCCATCAACGGAATCTTGATGGACACCAGCGTCCGAAACGCTGATGCGCCATCAATGATTGATGCTTCGAGAACGTCTTTCTCAATGCTCATGAGGCCGGTGATGTAAATGATCATCATGTAGCCGCCCATTTGCCACACGGTCACAATGACCATGGCCCAGAACGCGGTGGTGGGGGTCAAGAGCCAATCCGACTCGAAGAAGGGAATAGAGAAGATTTCGGAGAGCGAGGGCAAGGCCGAGGCAAAAATAAACTGCCAGATTAACCCGAGAATAACGCCACCGATGAGGTTCGGAACAAAGAAAAAGGTCCTGAAGACGTTGGTGCCCCGCATGGGGATTGTCACCAGCAATGCGAGGCCAAAGCCCACCAGGTTGACCAAAATCAACGAGGCGAGCACATAGCCAAACGTCATGGTCATGGCTGACCAGAAAGATTCGTCCTGAATCGAGAGGGCGTAGTTATCGAGGCCTACGAAAGAGTCGTAGTCGAAGCCATCCCAGTTAGTGAAGGTGAGGAAGATACCCCGCATGAAGGGGAAAACAAGAACAATGCCAAACACAAAGAGGGGAAGCGCGGCAAAAATACCGAAACGCTTGAGGTGCTTGAGAGCCCCTACTTTTTTCGACTTCACTGTCAACAACCTCTGTCCCTAGGGAGTGTGGCCCTAACCAGAATACTGGTTAGGGCCCCACGTCCGCGTACGCGGTTACTACCGAGCTAACGAAGCGCTTAGCGCCACGTCTTCTCAGCGCCAGCCCATGCACCCTCAAGAACGGATGCGTATGCTGCGCGGTCAATCACGCCGTCGTAGTAGGGCTGTCCACCTTCATAACCGTAGACATCCTGCAGACCAGCGGGGTAGTAGCTGTTCATCCACTCGAGGGTCTTGCCACCTGCAATGTAGGAAGCAATCTCCTGAGCCATGAATGTGCTGGGGCTTACAGTGAAGCCTTCGTACATCGGGATGAAGTTCATGCCACCGGACTCAACGGGACCAGCCCAGCGTGCCTGACCCTCAGGGGTCGTCAGCAACCAGCTGAGGAAGTCCATTGCACCAGCGCGCTCTTCTTCAGTCGACTGAGTTTCGTCGATCATGATGTAGAACGGAACACCCACGGAGATGGAGTCGTTGCCGTAGTCACCAGCGGCTGCGCCGGTGGGGAGAGGCATGACACCAAAGGATCCGTCAGGAGTGGTGGTCAGGAGGTTGGGCTCTGCCCAGTTACCCATGAACCAGAAGCCGACCTCACCGGTGGCGAGGTTCTCGACACCCATGTCGTAGTCGCTGTCAGCGATGGTTGCGGAGCTGGTGGAGTATTCCTTCATCAGGTCGAAGGTGTCCAAGTAATCGATGAACTTGGGGTCGTCCATGAGGGAGTAGGTTCCATCAACGAGACCGTCAAGAACGGTCAGCTTGCCCTCGAGGTCCTCAGCGGCAGTGGTGTGGTAGATGTTGCTCACGTGAGCACCAAGCGACCACCAGAGGCCGGAGAAGTGGATTGCGTCGCGGCCAGTGGCCTCAACTGCATCGAATGCTGCCTGAAGGTCAGCGCGTGACTGAATAGCTGCGGGGTCAACCCCAGCCTCGTCAAGAACTGCCTTGTTGTAGAGCAGACCGAATGCCTCAGCGGTAACAGGAATACCAACCTGCTTGCCACCGATGTTGGCGCCGTCCAAAGAACCAGGAGCCGCGAGTGCAGCAAGGTCGGTTCCAGTCCAGTCCATCACACGGTCAGCCATGTCGGGGAGCTCCTGAAGGGCCGTCATGACAACGGGAGCCTCGTTGGATTCGTAGAGGGGGGTAACCACGCTGAAGAATGGCTCACCCTGGGGGTAGTCAAGAATGACTGCCTTGTAGCAGTCCTGAGCTGCGTTGTACTCGTCAACAGCCTCGAGGAACTGGTCGCGAATCTCGATCTTGATGGTGTTCAACCACGTGAACTCCGTGACCGTCTCACACGCTGCAGAGTCGGTGGACTCAGCAGGAGCGGTTTCGGTCTCGGCCTCGGTGGCACACGCTGACAGTGCAACTGTCAGACCGGCTGCCGTAGCGACAGCCATCCATTTCTTAATCAATCTGTTCTCCTTTGCCCAGATTATGGAACCGGTTGCGCGATTGCGCAATGGCGCTACTCTACCGCCCGAACCTTCAAGAGCAAACACAGAAGGGGGCCCGTTATCAATCTGAAACAAACTTTCCCGCAACCAGCGGTTGAAGGTCAGCCGCTGGCAATAAGACCGATGTGAGGATCGGCTGTGACCGGAATTGGATCCGCGAGTTCTCCGTCGAAGTCCCCGTTCGCGTCGTTAAGGAAACCCAGCAAATACCAGTCACCTGAGGGCTTCTGAACGAGCCGACCCGCGTAAACAACGGTGTCGGTGAAAGCCTTGGCCTTCGTGAAATCGAGGTCAGTCAGACCCTGGTCAACAACAAGCGAATAGGTGGTGTCGATCTTTCCCAGCTCGCCGAGGCGCCCAGGTGAGAGCTCCCGCCAGCCGCAACAGAACAGAAGAATGGGAACGCCATCGACTTCGGCGTATTGAAACACTTCGTATTGGCCAAAGCCCTGGCCGGGGGTCGACAGGGGTGCCTGAACAGTCCACTTCACCAAATCCTCGGAGGTGGCAAGCCCCACGGCAGCCCGTTCGGCGGGGTCGCCTTCACGGTGGCGCGCAGTGATCAGCATGCTCCACTGGGACTCACCCGGGCGCTGGAACACCCAGGGATCGCGCCAAGCCTGGTCGGGCCACTGCGCCTGCTCCAAGGTTTCATACCAGCGGGGGTCAGCCTCGATAACCGGCTCGTCGTGCTTGGTCCAGGTACTGAGGTCCTTCGAGGTGGCAGCGCCAATGCGCTGAATCAAGCCGCCGTCTTCACGAGACGAGCCCGTATAGAACATCCACCAGGTGCCATCGGCTGCCTGAACAGTGCTGCCCGTCCACGTCGTAAAGGAGTCAAAGGCTGGAGTGTGGCTTGGCGCCAGAGCGTCAGGGAGGATCTCCCAGTTGACTAAGTCTTGGGAGATGGCGTGACCGATCGAGGGAGCGCGGTGTCGCTCGCCGCCATCGCGAAGCCCCCTCGAGGCAACCAAGTAGAACGCGTGACAGACAGGACCGTCCCAGACATACCAGGAGTCCCATACCCACCTATCGGGAAGTCGCAGCGCCATGACAGCCTTTCGTTCCGGGCGATTCACACAATGCCGGAAAGACTATCCTTCCTCGCCAGATTCTCTGCTCAACCGAAAGGTCTCCAGAGCGTCCGCGACGGTAGCGCTCAGAGTGGCGAGCAACTCCTGAAAGCTCTCTGCCACTAAGAAGTCGTAGTGATCCAGTGGACCAAGCGGAGCGATTCCTGCCAACTGCCAGGCCTTCTCGACCGGATCATCAGCCAACTCCAGGTCGCTCGGCCAGGAATCGTGCGCCCCGACCTCTGCGACGTAAGCGAGGGTGTCTCGCACGAGTTTCTCGGCTGCGTCAAGGTCAGGCCCGCCATCCTGAACATCGAAGCCCTCAATGAACTCAACCCGCGCCATCGGGTAGGGGTCTTCTGGCAACCACTCAAGGACACGAAACCTTTCGGTCCCCCGGGCCACCACAGCCAGTGGCCCATCAGGTGCTTCCACCTGAAGGACCTGGGCGACCGTGCCGTATTCAAAACGCTTCTCTCCCCCACCTACCTCGGAACCCCGTTCGATTAATACGACACCAAAGCGTGGGGTGTCATCCTCGAGGATGGTCCCCATCATCTTGAGATAGCGCTCTTCAAAAACCCGCAGTGCCAGTGGCATCGCGGGGAAGAGCACAGAACCCAGGGGGAACATGGGCAACACGGTCATGGGACCAGCGAACCACGTGTTCCTGTGAGTGACAACTAGGAACTGAAGCGGAACTCGACGACGTCGCCATCTTTCATGACGTAGTCCTTGCCCTCAATACGGGCTTTACCAGCGGACCGGGCTTCGGCGAGGGAACCAGCTTCGACCAGGTCTTCAAAGGATGTGACCTCAGCCTTGATGAATCCCTTTTCAAAGTCGGTGTGAATCACACCGGCCGCCTGGGGCGCCTTCCACCCAGTGTGAATGGTCCAGGCCCTGGTCTCTTTGGGGCCGGCGGTGAGATAGGTCTGGAGGCCCAGCGTCACAAACCCAATGCGAGCAAGCTGATCCAGCCCGCTCTCCTCTTGACCGAGTGATTGCAGAAGCTCCAGCGCCTCGGCCTTATCGAGGTCAATCAATTCGCTCTCGACTTTGGCATCCAAGAACACGGCTTGAGCGGGCGCCACGAGAGCCGCCAGCTCTGCCTGGCGGCCTGCGTTGCCGAGAGTGTTCTCGTCCACGTTGAACACGTACAAGAACGGCTTTGCCGTCAGAAGCCCTAGTTCTCGAATCGGGGTGGCATCGAAAGCCGCCTGGAACAGGGTCTTTCCGGTATCCAGAATGCTCCGGGCTTCCTCGGCGCAAGCGAGAACGCTTGGGTCAAGTTTCTTGCCCTTCACCTCTTTTTCGTAACGGGTGATGGCCTTCTCAAGGGTTTGAAGATCAGCAAGAATCAGCTCGGTGTTGATGGTCTCCATGTCGGCGGCCGGGTTGACTGCGCCATCCACGTGGACAACATCGGGGTCGTCAAAGACGCGCACCACCTGCGCAATGGCATCGGCTTCACGAATATTGGAGAGGAACTGATTGCCAAGACCTTCCCCCTCGCTGGCGCCTCGAACGATGCCGGCAATATCAACGAAGGAGACGGCAGCAGGGATGATTCGCTCGCTACCAAAAATGCCAGCGAGCACCTCGAGCCGGTCGTCTGGCAAATTCACGACGCCGACGTTTGGCTCAATGGTGGCGAAGGGATAATTCGCTGCCAGCACCGAGTTCTTGGTGAGCGCGTTAAACAAAGTGGACTTGCCGACGTTCGGGAGTCCAACGATTCCAATGGTGAGAGCCACGGCTAGGAAGCCTAGTGCAGGTTCCGGTGTGGGTCAGAGGTGACTGGCAGACTGTGGACATGAACGAAACAATCGTCGCTGTCCTGATTGGCCTAGCCCTGGGTGTTGGCCTGGGCTTCCTCGTCGGCTGGCTTGTCGCCGGACGCAAAGCCTCCGCAGGGTCCGATGACCCCATCGCGCTCAAAGCCCAGCTCGAGATGATGCAGCGGCAGTACGACGATCTTCGCGGTAACCAAGAGACCGAGAACAAGATTCTTCAAGCACTCACGCCTGTCTCCGAGCGCCTCAGGGACATGCAACGCACCGTCACAGCGCTCGAGAAACAGCGCAACGAACAGCATGGACAAATCAGCCAACAGCTGCGGGCAGCTCTCGAAAGCGAAGAGCTCTTGCGCGGCACGGCCGAGCAACTCGCCTCCGCTCTTCGCTCGAACAGCGTCAGGGGCGTCTGGGGAGAAGTCCAATTACGACGAGTGGTGGAGGCCGCAGGCCTCATTGAACGTGTTGACTTTGACGTTCAATCCCAGATCAGCTCCGACGCCGGTGTTGGCAAGCCCGACATGGTCATCCACCTCCCCGGTGGAAAAAACATTGCTGTGGATGCCAAGGTCCCCTTCACCGCGTATCTCGAGGCCAGCAAGATTCCCTTTACCGCGACGGGTGAAGAAGCAGCCAGGCGTGAGTCTCTGCTCAAGCAACACGTCACGGCCGTTCGGGCTCACGTGGATGCGCTTGGCAAAAAGTCCTACTGGGATGGGCTCTCCGCTTCGCCCGAGCTCGTCATTTGCTTTATCCCCAGCGAAGCGCTGATCTCCACAGCCATCGAAGCCGACCCAGCGCTGATGGACTACGCCTTTAGT
>CAZQIH010000068.1:0-6097 GCA_964593715.1 uncultured Microbacteriaceae bacterium | reverse complement strand
TCCGCTGCTTAGGCAGCGAGAGCGAAGTCGGTGCGCTTTGTATTGGCACCTATAGGTTACAGAGGACGTTAACGAGATAACTCTGCATTCTCGACCCGCTTCTCTGTGGAATCACAAGCAATGTCGAAACCGATCATCCCCATGACTCTCTCTGGAACGTAAGCCCCAGAGAAGCTTGGGTGTGGTGCGCTGTGGAGTTGTGTTGCGGCTAGTGCCACGAAGACACGCCCCAACTATAGGGCCTGAAGCTTCGAACTAGCTAGATGCTGCCTCTTCCTTGACGCGAACCTTCGCATCAAGCAGCGCGAACACAAGCGCCGCGGTCACAAGGCCAACAACAACGCTGAGCGCGACGATGAAGGCATCGTGATACGCCACGCTCAAAGGCTCGTTAACTTCATCAGCAAGAACAAAGAAGAACACCGAGAGAGCCGCCGCTAATCCAATCGCAGTTCCAATGCGCTGGCCGACCTGAGCAAGAGAGCCGGCAAGGCCACCCTGGTGAACCGGGATGTCCTCGAGCATAAGCGTCTGGTTTGGCGAAATGACAGCTCCGCCACCAGCCCCTGCTAATGCCATCGCGAGCGCCACGGCAATCGGCATCACTGGATCCGGCACAACGACGCTCGCGAGCGCGACCAAGCCAAACCCAGCAAGCACTGCCAGCAGGCCGACCACAACCAGAGGTCGACCACGCTTGTGAACAACCTTGCCGCTCCTGAACGAGGTGTAAGCAGAAATCAGAGCGAAGGGAATCGTGACCATGCCGGCAACGACGGGGGCAAAACCCAGGCCCTGCTGAAGAAACAGCGTCAGCGTGATGAACGTTGCTGGCAAAGCAGCGAAATAGAAGCCTGAAATCAGAATTCCGTTACGGAACGAGGAGATGGCGAAAAGCTCAAAGTCGATGATGGCTACTTTGCCCCTCGCCATGTAGGCCTTCTCCCAAAGGACGAAGAGGCTTCCGGCTCCCAGAGCAACAAGCAGCCACCACCACCGGGCAGGGTTATCCGATGCGGTACCCGTCGTCAGGACGAAGGGCAGCATGAGCGAGAACGTTGTGGCACCCAGCAGAGCTGTGCCCAACAAATCGAAATCCTTGACAGCAGAGGACGTGTCCTGGACCTTCGGAAGCAACCGATATGCCATGGCGAATGCCGCAACACCGAGCGGAACATTCATGGCGAACAGCAGACGCCAACCGAAGTCGTCTCCCCCAACGCCCACCAGCAAACCGCCAATAGTCGGGCCAAACGCCGTCGAAAGACCGATCACTGCCCCGAAGATGCCAAAGGCCTGGCCGCGCTCCTTGCCTTGGAACAGTTGCTGAACAAGGCCCAAAACCTGGGGCATCAAGATCCCAGCGGCAAAGCCCTGGAATATTCGGCTAGCAATAAGAAGCTCAATGGTCGGGGCGACCATTCCACCGAGGCTTGCCAAGGTGAAGAGGGAGAGCCCTAACAAAAACATGAAGCGCCTGGAGTAGAGGTCACCAATTCGGCCCGAGGGCACCAAAACTAGACCAAAGGCCAGGACGAACCCAGAGAGCAACAACTGGACCTGGGTTGCCCCGGCACCAAGCACCGAACTAATCGCAGGGATGGCCACGTTGATCTTCGCAAGATCAAGAATGGTCAGCGATGCGACACCGACGGCAACCCCGTATGCGCTCCAGCGGGCTTTGTCACCGGATAGGTTGATGGGCTCCGTGACGGGGCCCCCAGAAAACTTCGACATTCTTCCCCCAGCCTACGCCAGGCGACGAACCTAGTCGCCCAGTCGGTTCCTGGTCGAAATCGCACGCTTCGCTTCGCGATCGTCCTGCTTTTGGCGCAGAGCGTGACGCTTGTCGTATTCCTTTTTACCCTTGGCCACCGCGATTTCAACCTTTGCGCGACCATCTAGGAAATAGATTCGCAGAGGCACCAGGGTGTAACCCCCAGCGGTAATCCGGTGCGCCATCTTCGCAATCTGTTCCTTGTGAAGCAGGAGTTTGCGCTTTCTGCGCGGTGGATGATTCGTCCACGTGCCCTCGTTGTACTCGGGAATATGGACGGCCTCAAGCCACGCCTCTCCGCCATCAACGGTGGCGTAGGCGTCAACAAGGGACGCCCTGCCCTGGCGCAAGGACTTAACCTCGGTGCCGGTAAGGACAATCCCCGCCTCATACGTATCTTCAATGTGGTAGTCGTAACGGGCTTTGCGGTTGGTGGCAACCACTTTTTCGCCGGTCTCTTTTGCCATGGTGCCACCTCCTTGTTGCTCTCGATGCGCCCTGACGTGGCCCCCGTCGGTGGCCAGCCCCACAGTCTACCGCCCGGCTTTTGTCCAGAGCAGGAGAGTTTTTAGGCGCGGAGGTAACGGGTGATGGAGATGTAGGAAGCCACAACAGCAAGCCCGATTCCTGTGGCAAAAAGAATCGGCATAGTCGCAAACGCGTCAGATGCACCGACGAAAACGGTGGTTGGCAACGCCTCAGTCAAATATCCCTGAACAAAGAAGCGGACAATTGCCCACACAGCCGCAGATGCGGCTGCGGCCCCCAGCGCAGCCGCCACAATGCCTTCGAGGACAAACGGGGTTTGGATAAAGCGGTTAGAGGCACCGACAAGACGCATGATCGCTAGTTCGCGACGCCTGGAGAAGGCGCTCAAGCGAATGGTGGTTGCAATGAGCAGAGCCGCAGCCAGAAGCATCAAGCTGGCAACGGCAACAGCAGTCAAGCTGCCGGCGTTCAGAAGAGCAAAAATCTGGTCCAGGTAACTGCGCTGATCAATCACGCTCTCCACTCCTGGAAGACCAGAGATTGCCTCGAAGATCAGCTCGCTCTGGGTGGGATCTACCAGGTTCACCCAGAACGTTTCGGGCAGAAGTTCAGGCGACACCAGGTCAACAACAGCGGAATCCTTGAATTGCTCGCGGAAATTCTCGTACGCCTGGTCGCGGTCTTCAAAGTAAAAACGGTCGATGTAGGGAGCAAGAGTGGGTGACTCGAGTCGCTGCGACACAGCAAGCTTCTGATCCTCACTGGCTGCCAGCTGGTCACAGCCACCGAGTGTGGAGAAATCAGTACACATATAGACCGCAACCTGAGCACGATCAAACCAGTAGTTCTTCATCTGCTGGATCTGGGCTTGCAACAGAATTGCTGCACCCACAAAAGTCAACGAGATGAAGGTCACCAGCACGATGGAAATGACCATCGAGAGGTTCCTCGCCAAGCCGGTACCGACTTCGCGGAGGACAAAGCCCAGTCTCACGCCCGCAGCTCCCAGGGGAACGATGTCGGAACCGTCTCAGGATTGCTCTCATCGAGGCTTCGGATAGGGGTCGGGGTAACGAGCCCCGCTTCCTCATCGGTGATGATCGGGCTTGGTGCCGTGTCGAGCTCGCCAAAGGGAATGCTCGTGGTTTCGTAGCCACCCTCGCGCTCGTCTCGGACGATGCGGCCGGCGGAAACCTCGACAACGCGGCGTTGCATTTGGTTCACAATGCCCGAATCGTGAGTTGCCATGATCACCGTCGTGCCCGAGGCATTAATCCGGGAGAGCACGTTCATGATTCCCGCACTCGTTGCGGGATCCAAGTTTCCAGTGGGCTCGTCAGCCAGCAAAATAGAGGGCTTATTGACCGCGGCGCGGGCAATCGCGACTCTCTGTTGCTCACCGCCGGAGAGCTCGTGAGGGTAATTCTTGGCTTTCTGGGCGAGTCCCACGGTCTGGAGGATGTCGGGCACCGCTTCGTGGATGAAGCCTGAGCTCTGTCCGATGACCCGCAGCGTGAAGGCCACGTTGTCAAAGACCGTCTTCTGAGGCAGAAGACGGAAGTCTTGGAAAACAACACCAAGATTGCGGCGGAATAGGGGGACTTTACGGCTTGGGATGCGGCGCAGGTCTTGGCCAAGCACGTGAATATTGCCGGCGTTAGGGCGCTCTTCCTTGAGGATCAGACGCAGAAAGCTTGATTTTCCAGAGCCCGAAGCTCCGACGAGAAAGACGAACTCGCCAGCACCAATGTTGATGCTGACGTTGCTAAGCGCGGGCTTGGGAGCGCCCCGATACATTTTTGTGACGTCTTCGAAGAGAATCATGGCGCCTCAAGCCTAGATTCGAGGGGGCCTAAATCCGCCTTACGACACCCGTTGCGCGCTTTTGCGCCAGCGGATGCCAGCCTGAATGAAGCCGTCTAAATCGCCATCGAACACGGCGCTGGGATTGTTGACCTCGTAGTCGGAGCGCAGGTCCTTGACCATTTGGTAGGGGGCCAGCACATAACTGCGCATCTGGTCGCCCCAGCTGGCAGTGATGGTTCCCGCCAGCTCTTTCTTCTTAGCCATTTCCTCTTCGCGCTGGAGCAACAGCAACCTGCTCTGGAGCACCCGAAGCGCTGCGGCCTTGTTCTGAATCTGGCTTTTCTCGTTCTGGCAGCTCACCACGATTCCGGTGGGGATATGGGTAATCCGGACTGCAGAGTCTGTGGTGTTCACCGACTGGCCGCCTGGTCCAGACGAGCGGAAAACGTCGATGCGCAAATCCGACTCTGGTAGGTCGACTTCTGTGGCCTCCACCATCAGTGGCACGACTTCAACTGCCGCAAACGAGGTTTGACGCTTCCCCGCCGAGTTGAAGGGGCTCATGCGAACCAGGCGGTGGGTTCCCGCCTCAACGCTGAGTGTTCCGAAGGCATAGGGGGCATCAATCTGGAGGGTCGCGCTCTTGATGCCTGCCTCTTCGGCATAACTGGTGTCGAGAACGGTGGCGGAGTAGCCGTGGGCTTCTGCCCACCTCGTATACATCCGAAGCAACATCTCAGCGAAGTCGGCCGCATCCACCCCGCCAGCACCAGCACGGATGGTGACGACCGCTGGAAGGGCGTCATATTCGCCATCGAGCAAAGTCTGGACTTCCATGACACCCAGAAGAGCCTCGAGATCGGCAAGTTCTTTTGTGACCTCCGCAGCGGACTCACTATCCCCAGCCTCATCAGCCATGTCGATCAAGACATCGATATCGGTCAGGCGCTGGGTGATGTCCGCGATTCTCGCAAGCTCGGTCTGCCGGTGGCTCAGCGCACTGGTGATTTTCTGGGCAGCCTCAGTGTCGTCCCACAGATTGGGGGCAGACGCCTGCTCGGATAAAGAAGCAATCTCGATCTTCAGGCTCTCCGGGTCCAGCACCGCCTCAATGGTGGCGAAGGTGGAGCGAAGGGCGGCAATGCGGGCCTGAATATCGAGTTCGCTCATAGCCCTCTCAGACTAGTCGAGGCCCTGAAAACTAGTGCTCGGCAGGTCCTTCTCATCACCGGCAAGCGCATCCACAATCCTCCGCGCAACAGCCTGTGGAGCAAGCCCCGTGGGGAAGGCAGGGCGCTCTCCCGCGAGCGGGTGAAGGGAGAGCTCCGTCTCGGTGTGGCCGGGGCGGGCGTCGATGAGGCGAATGCCACTGCGACGAAGCTCGCGACCGGCAGCAACGCCAAAGGCATGGAGGGCGGACTTGACCGCCGAGTAGGCGGCAAGGCCAGCAGTGGGGGCTTCAGCCACAACGCCACTGAGTGTCACCACGACAGGTGAGTTGCCGGAGGCGGCACTGGCGGTGAGAGCTGGCAACGCTGCGCGTTGAACGCTCATCCAGCCTCTGGTGTTAACTTTCCAGAGAGCGTCAGCAAGATCATCAGTGATCTCGGCAACCGACCCAAACGCGACCGCACCCGCTGCATACACCACACCATCGAGAGCGTTGTGGGCATCTAGGGCTGCCTGGACATAGGCCTCCGGAACACCGAGGTCAGTGACGTCGCCCGTGACGATAGCCCCTGGGACGCCTAAGCCCTGCAAGGACGCCGCATTGCGGCCAGCAAGAGTCAGGAGTGCGCCGCGGTTGTGAAGCTCGCGCGCTATTTCTGCACCGAGCCCTCCGCTCGCGCCAACAATAAGAAAGGAACGTCCGCTCAGTTCAGTCATGACCGGAATCGTGCCAGAGAAACCTGCGCTATTGCCCAGAAACGCTCAACGAATAATGACGTGGGCGCGAGCGGTGGCGGAAACCTGCAGTTGTTCAGGAAAGAAATCGGACATGACTGGTGGTGACCAACGAGACGA
>CAZQIH010000067.1:0-6192 GCA_964593715.1 uncultured Microbacteriaceae bacterium | reverse complement strand
ACTCGACATCGAGGGGATGACCTGTGCGTCGTGTGCGACACGGGTGGAAAAAGCCCTCAACGCGGTGGAGGGGGTCGAGGCAAGCGTCAATTACGCCACAGAGCGCGCCACGATTCTGAAGGGGTCGATTGAACCGGCTGTTCTGCTTGGTGCCGTTGAGAACGCTGGCTATCACGCGACCGTTCATACCGATGAGTCGGTGGAATCAACCGCGCAGGCAGAGAGCGTGCGCCGACGGCTCATTGTGAGCGCGATTCTGACCGTTCCGATCATTGCTTTGTCAATGGTTCCGCTTCTGCAATTTCCCTACTGGCAATGGCTAGTCACAGCTTTGGCGATCCCCGTCGCTGGTTGGGGAGCGTGGCCTTTCCACCGCTCCGCAGCGATTAATGCCCGCCACGGAGTGGCGACAATGGACACCCTGATTTCGGTCGGCGTGCTAGCAGCCGTGGGGTGGTCGGTGTATGCCTTGGTCTTTGGAGGCGCTGGGCGCCCCGGAATGACCATGACCCTGTCGCTGTTTGGGGCACCTGGCGCCGGTAGTCATGAAATCTACTGGGAGGTAGCCTCCGCGGTGACGACCTTCATGTTGCTTGGTCGCTACCTAGAGCATCGCGCCAAGCGCGATGCCGGGGCAGCGCTTCGCGCGCTGATGGAATCAGGAGCCAAGGAAGCTACGGTTCGCAGGGATGGTGTCGACGTTGTGGTTCCCATCGCCCAAGTGAAGGTGGGCGATCTGATTGTTGTTCGCCCCGGTGAGCGCATTCCCACGGATGGGGCTGTGGTTGAGGGCACGGCAGCCATCGACACGTCGATGATGACGGGTGAATCGATGCCCACCGAGGTCGGACCGGGTGACGCGGTCGTCGGTGGGACCATCAATACCTCCGGGCTTCTCGTGATTGAGGCGACCCGGATTGGCAAGGACACGGAGCTGGCCCGCATGGCCACCCTGGTGGAGCAGGCCCAGACCGGTAAATCAAATGCCCAGCGTTTGGCCGACCGGATATCCGGTGTTTTTGTGCCGATCGTGATTGTCATTGCTGTGGTCACGTTCATCACCTGGCTTGCTCTCGGTGGCCCGCTCGAGGTCGCCTTCCAAGCTGCTGTGGCAACACTCATCATTGCCTGCCCCTGCGCTCTTGGTCTAGCCACACCCACAGCGCTGCTGGTGGGAACTGGTCGCGGAGCACAGCTCGGGCTCATCATCAGGGGCCCGGAGATTTTGGAGCACTCTCGCACCATTGACACAGTGGTCGTCGATAAGACGGGAACTCTGACTACCGGTGACATGAGCGTGACCGCAGTCCTCACTGCGCCGGGCCACACCGAGGATGACGTTGCGGCGCTTGCCGCCTCCGTCGAAGAGGGATCGGAGCATCCGCTGGCCCGCGCCGTTCTTCGCCATGCGCAAGAGCGTGGCCTCAGCCGAGCTAAAGGCTCTGAATTTCTCACTAGTCCAGGACGCGGACAGCGGGCTGTTGTCGAGGGGAAGCCGGCCTCGGTTGGGCAACTGGGATGGTTGCGCAGCGAAGGCGAAGAGCCAGTCGGCCCGATCGACGCGAAAATTCAGTCCGCTATCGACGAAGGGTTCACCGTTGTTGCTGTGGCCAGTGATGGCAGCGTCGTGGGAGCACTCGTGATTGCCGACACCCTCAAGGACACAAGCCGCGAGGCAATCGCACGTTTAGTTGACTTGGGCCTCACCCCCGTGATGGCCACTGGTGACAATGCTGTGGTGGCGGCGCGCATCGCCGCCCAGGTGGGGATTGACGTTGTGCACTCTGGCCTCACACCGGAGGGGAAAACCCAACTCATTCGGGATCTCCAGGCGGCTGGCCACAACGTGGCCATGGTGGGCGATGGCATCAATGATGCCCCCGCCCTGGCTACTGCTGATTTGGGCATCGCGATGGGGACAGGCACCGACGCCGCCATGACAGCTGGCGACATCACGATTGTGAGCGGTGATTTGCGTAGCGTGAGCGATGGGATTCGCTTGGCACGGAGGACGCTTGGCACAATCCGGGGCAACCTGTTTTGGGCTTTCGCCTATAACGTAGCCGCTATCCCACTGGCTGTTGCCGCTGTACTGAACCCGATTGTGGCGGGACTAGCGATGGCCTCCTCGTCGGTCTTTGTGGTGACTAACTCTCTGCGGTTGCGGAGCTTCCGCCCCACCACTGCGCTTCCTGCAAAGTGATAAAACTTTCTAGGCTGATTTCTCTGGAGTCTGAGCGGCGGAAGCTGGCATACGCCTGAGCAAAGTAGTCGCTGCGGCGCTCTGTGGCCCAGGCTCTGATGGCATCGAAGGGTTCGAGCGGGCCGGCGGACTGGCTCTTCACGGTGCGAATCACACCTCTGATTCCGAGTATGAGCAGAACAAGGCTGATCACCCCACCGATCGCTACATACCAACCGGGCAAAGCAAAGGGCGACACAGCGAACATGAAGAGCCCCAACGCGGCCAAGGAAAACCAGTTCCCCAGCGCTCTGGCGGGGAGAGGCGCTCGATCTCGAAAAAATCGATACCAGGAGGTGCCATTTTCTTCCCACCAGGGCCACGACGGCGGAATCGCCGGCGCCTCGGGGTAGGGCTGCCAGTTATCGGCAAAAACCTCACCCTGATGCAGGCTGATGAAGAGCGGGTCTGGCATCCGCCACCCATCGGGCGGGTTGAAGCGAAGCGGGAGGGCTTCTAAGTCGACTACGTCCTTGTTCACGGTCTTTAGTCCTGATGAAACGGCAGGCCAAGTGCCTGGTGGAGCTGGCGCGGGGTGTCAACGCTCGTGTGAGCGGCGTCCCATTCCGCAGGTCCCCCATAGCCCCAGCGGACCATGATGGTGTCGATCTTGTGGACTTCGGCACCTTCAACGTCGTGGATGCGATCACCCACCATGATGCAGTTGTCGGTGGGCAGACCCTTGGCGCGAAGGCCAGTCAGTGCGTCCTCAATGACTTGGTCTTTGCGACCGCGGGACTCATCGTCTGCTGCGCAGGCGATGACATCGAAGTAAGGGGCAAGGGTGAAGTGCTCGAGCATGATGCTGGCGGGAGTGGTGGGCTTAGAAGTCGCTAGAGCGATGGCAGCACCTGAGTCTTTGAGAGTGCGCAAAAAGACACCCATTCCGTCGAAGACCTTGGCGTCATAGGCGCCAACGTCGAGGTATCGGGCACGATAAATCCGGATTGCCTCAGGAATATCCGCCGGAGCGAGCTTTGCCCTGGTGGCAAATGACTCAGGCAACGGTGGCCCAACCCAGCGCAACAGCTCGTTCATGGGAGGGACGGGATGGCCCATTTCCTGCAGCGTGAAGGCGATGGTCGAGACGATGCCAGGCGCTGAGTCGACAAGGGTGCCATCCAGGTCCAAGAGGACGGTCTGGTAGGTCAACATTGCGCCAAGCCTAGGACAGCACTAGAACAAGCGATGGTGGGAATCGTCGATTCCCCGCAATTCGTCGTAATCGAGGACTACGCAGTCGATGCCGCGGTCGTTCGCGAGCGTTCGGGCTTGGGGCTTGATTTCCTGAGCCGCAAAAATGCCACGAACAGGCGCCAAGTGGGGGTCCCGGTTGAGAAGCTCCAGGTACCGAGTGAGCTGTTCAACGCCATCGATGTCGCCTCGGCGTTTAATCTCAATTGCTACTGTCGCACCGCCTGAATCTGTGGCGAGGATGTCGACTGGCCCCACAGCAGTCATGTATTCGCGGCGAATCAATCGATAACCCTCGCCGAGGGTCTCGATGTTGGCAGCGAGCAACCGTTGAAGATCGGCTTCCACACCGTCTTTGATCAGGCCCGGGTCGACACCGAGCTCGTGGGCATGATCGCTGTGGATTTCGTGGATGTTGATCATCAGAAGGTCCGCGGTCTTGTGGTGAACCACCTTCCACACCTCGACTACTCCTTCGGAGCGCACGTCATCATCCGGTTGAACGATTTCGAGAGAACAGGGCGGGGACATCCAGTTGAGGGGCTTGTAACTGCCGCCATCGGAGTGGATGAGAACACTGCCATCGGTCTTCACCATCACCACTCTGGTGGCCAGGGGAAGGTGAGCATTGAGGCGACCCGAGTAGTCGACTGAGCAGGTAGCGATTACTAGGCGCACAACGCCTGAGTCTAGAGCCACCGACCTGGTTGCCGGGCTAGTCCAGCTGGCACTGGGCTTGGCGTCGTAGGGTGGTCATCGTGTCCAGTGGAATTGAACTCGATGAACGCGACCCCTCCATTCACCCAGGGGATGATCTCTATCGCCACATGAATGGCCGGTGGCTCGAGCGCTCAGAAATTCCCGCGGATAAGTCACGCTATGGCGCATTCACTGTGTTGGCTGAAGAGGCTGAGAAGGCTGTGCTCGCCATCATCGAGCGCGCAAAGAATGCACCGGCCGGTTCAGAGGCCAAGAAGGTGGGCGACCTTTACGAGAGTTTCATGGATGAAGCCCGCATTGAAGAGGTGGGACTGCGTCCGCTTCAGGACATGATCGCCCGAATTGAGGCAGCGCTTCCCGGTGGACACCAGGACTTGGTCGGGGTTCTGGGAGAGATTGAGCGATCGGGCGTTGAAGGGTTGTGGCGACTTTTTGTTGATAACGACCCTGGTAATCCCGAGCGCTATGTGATGTTCGTGGAACAGGGCGGATTGTCGCTGCCGGATGAGTCCTACTACCGCAAGCCCGAACACGCTGAGATTTTGAAGGCACTGGAAGTCCACATCGCTCGGATGTTCACCCTCGCCGGCCTGGGCGACGCAGCGGAGCGCGCTAAGCGCGTCATTGAGTTGGAAACCAAGATTGCCGCAGGGCACTGGGACAACGTGAAGTCCAGGGATGCCGAGGCCACCTACAACATGTGGTCGGGTGATCAATTAGGAAAAGCACTCGGCCGGTTTGACTGGCAGCTGTGGCTTTCTCGCACGGGAATTCCTGCCACCAGCGTTGGCGAGATTGTGGTGCGGCAACCAAGCTTCGTTGAGTCCTTGGAGACCACCTGGATGGCGTCGTCGCCGCAGGCGCTTGCCGACTGGATGTCCTGGCACACGATCACTGCCTTCGCCCCGTATTTGACGGGGGAGGTTGTTCAGGCCCACTTCGACTTCTTTGGCACCAAGCTCTCGGGAACCCCAGAGCTTCGAGCAAGGTGGAAACGCGGGGTGTCGTTTGTTGAAGCCGTGATGGGTGAAGCCGTCGGCAAGCTCTATGTAGAGGAGCATTTCCCGAGCGACGCCAAGCACCAGATGGACGAGCTTGTCGCCATGCTGCTTGCCGCCTATCGCGAGAGCATCACAGAGCTCTCATGGATGGGCCCGGAGACGAAGAAGAAGGCCCTCGACAAGCTCGATACTTTCCGCCCCAAGATTGGATACCCGAGCGTGTGGCGGGACTACTCGACACTGACGGTCACACCGGGGGACCTGTGGGCGAATGTGATTGCTGGCAACGAGTTCGAGTTTGCTCGTGAGTTGCGCAAGATTGGGTCACCGCTGGACCGCGATGAATGGTTCATGACCCCTCAGACCGTGAACGCCTATTACAACCCGGGGTTTAACGAGATTGTTTTCCCTGCAGCCATCCTGCAGTACCCGTTCTTTGACCCGACCCGTGACGCAGCATCCAATTACGGCGCCATCGGAGCAGTCATTGGTCATGAGATTGGTCACGGGTTCGACGACCAGGGCTCCAGGTTCGATGGAGAGGGCAGGCTCACCAACTGGTGGACCGACCAGGACCGCGCAGCGTTTGAGGAACGCACTGCCTCATTGATTACGCAGTTCTCCGAACTTGCTCCGAGGGACCTTCCTGGCCATTTCGTCAACGGAGAGTTGACTATCGGCGAGAACATCGGCGACCTCGGCGGACTCGCTATTGCGTGGAAGGCCTACGTGATGTCGTTGGAGGGCACCGAACCTCCGGTGATCGATGATCTCACCGCAGCCCAACGTTTCTTTTTGTCGTGGGCGCAGTCGTGGAAGCTCGCCGCCCGAGAGGAAGAAGCCTTGCGGTTGCTTCAGATCGATCCGCACTCGCCTCCCGAATTCCGTTGCAACCAGATTGCCCGTAATTTGGATGTCTACTACGAGGCGTTTGAGGTCACGCCCGAGCACGAGTTATGGTTGGCGCCCGAGCACCGGGTGACCATCTGGTAATAATCGGTTTTCAGCGCTACGCTGGGGCAATCGGCGATACAT
>CAZQIH010000066.1:743-6200 GCA_964593715.1 uncultured Microbacteriaceae bacterium | reverse complement strand
AGGCCAGAATGTCCGAGTTCAGGGCAGCCTGCTCCTGCTCGTAGGCAAAGCGGAGGCCCTCTATTTCAGCGGCTCGGGACTCCAGTTCTTGGGCCAGAGCGTTGAGCTCAGCCTCCACCGTGTCAAACACTCGGTAGAGCTCATCGGCGAGTGCCACCACCTTGCTGCGATCATCGAAATAGATGGCGTAGTGCTCCTCCAGGAGTGCTGGCAGGGGGGCGATTTCGGTGCCAAGAATCGCGTAGAGCTCAGGGATTCTGGAGGCGGGATTGTTGGCCTCATAGGACGCAATCCGGTCCCTGAGTTGGTGGTCTGCTGGCAGTGTGGCGAAGCCCTCCTCTAACCATTCGGCTACTCGCGCCTGCTCCGAACTCGAGAGTCGTGCCCAGGCGGCGTGAAGCATCTCGTGTGCGGCGACGACGGGCTCGATACTCACCAGGCGTTCATCGGTCACGTCGTAGAGATAGATACGACCATCGCGCAGGGTGTAGCAGCCGAGCACACCGATCCCCGGTTCGTTGCGGGTGCAGTAGCGATCAAACTCATAGACCGGGACGATTTGTGGCAGGGAGGTCATGAAGTAGAGCTCGCCGGTGGGCGACATTCCAGAGACCTGGGCGTACTCCTGGATTTCTTCAGGGGCGTCGAACTGATAGGCCACCAACTGATCCTTGATGTGGCGTTCGTTCGTGACGACCCATGAAACACCCCACGCCGCACCACCTTGGAGGGCGAGTGCCGCGGTGGCCAGCAGAACAATAGCCGCGCGACCCACCCGCGACCCCATGGAATGCTCTGCCATGTTCCTACCTTTCTGGCAGTTCCATTGTCGCCTAGAGCGCCTTGGAAAGCGCTTGGGACACTGCCGTGACGACCAAACAGCCAGAGAGGACAGCGCTGTGTGTGCTCCCGTGCTCACCCGAATCGCCCCGGTACCCTGTGGCGTATGAGTCTTTTTGACGCCACCGAGGTGCGGCCACCTGCACCCTGCTCGAGGTGTGGCGAGAGGGTTCACGCGAGCAGTCTGTTCTGCCCGCAGTGTGGTCAGTCGAGTGTTCGCCCGAAACCGGCACCCCCCGCGCCTCAGGAGGCGCACGTTCCAGAACCCATTCCCGCGGCGGAGCCCGAGCCCGACGCGCCCCCCAGCACCACCGGTTGGCTGAGGCGAAGCCTGTCGCTCGGCAAGAAGATTGAGACGCCTGCACCGGTTGAAGCGACCCCCGTGGCAAGCGAGGACCAAGAAACACAAGCAATGTCTCTCTTCGACATCGAACAAGCCGAGGCGGTTGCTAAAGAGAAGACACCCAGGCGCGCCCAGGCCGCTATTCGTTTCACGGTCACCTTTGACGATGGCAATACGGTCACGGTTGGTGAAATCCCCGGAGTGATGGGGGTCAAGCCCGTGGTGGAGGGTGAGGCCCTGTTCCGGGTGTATGTCGAGGACCCCACCGACACCGTGGCCCCTGAACACGTCGAGTTTGGTGTTGATAACGGCGTTTTTTGGGTCAAGGATCTGAAAACCGTCAATGGAACAGTCGTCGAAGAGCCTGGATCGCCGGCGATCCAGTGCATTCCCTACGACAAGTATTTTGTGGTGCGAGGCTCCCGGGTGGGCTTGGGTTCGCTGTTCTTCACCCTTCAGTAATCCGTTGTCCACGGTGCGCGCTTCGCACCTGGGTTTCGCGAGCTAAAACTTCACGCGTATCTCTAGGCTCGCGCCATGCTCCACTAGGGCCGTGTTTCCTGGTCCACCACCTGCTCCGCCAGCGCCCCCGGAGCGGGCGCCGCTTCCAGTCCTCCCTCTGGTCGCCCCCGCCTCGTTGGCAGTGGTGTTGGCGGTGGTCTTTGAGTCAGTGTTAGCGCTCGTGATGGGAGCACTCGGACCACTGATGGTCCTGGGAGGCTGGTGGGAGTCCAGACGACGAAGCGCAGTGAAACACGACGTGGCTGTGCTCGAGCACGAGAATCGGCTGCTCGACTACGAGACCACAGTTGATCGTGCCAGGCGAGATGTTCTCGACCAGGCCACCAGGCTTCACCCCGGCATACGGGACTGGGCGGCAAATCCGCTGTGGCGCGGCCCATCGCCCACCTCGCGGACACTCAGCGTGGGGCGAACCCGGTGGCAACCGCCTCCGGAGCACCCCCTTGCGGCAACTGGGGTGATTGGTGGCATGCCAGCCCTCGTCGATATGACCGCTGGACTAGCTCTTGTAGCGGATGCTGATCAGTCCGGCCTGTGGCGGGCATTAGCCCTGCAGTGGAGGGCTCACTCGCCACAGTCGGTCATGCCCTCGTGGGATGTGGCGGAGGAGCCCCCACCCGATTTCCGTGGGGCCTCCAGGCTTGTCTGGGTGACTGCGCCCGGCGATGTTCCAGGGGAGTGCCAGGCGATGATTATTCACCGCAGTGGAATGATGGCCCAACTTCATACCCCCGGGGAGCTCCCTCGGGACCTGCAGTTGGATTCACTCAGCCACGCTGAGGCGATGAGAATTCCCCGAGCGCGGCTCGGGGCGGGTGCGACGGTGGCAACACCGCCGGATTTCTCGCGCTTGGATCAGCTGTGGGCGGCTCTTGCTCCCGAGGGGCCATTCTTTGATCTGCTCTCGGAGGGCCCCCACACGCTCGTCTGGGGAGCCACGGGGAGTGGAAAAAGCGTCAGTGTGGTCGCCCTGCTGGGTTCACTGGCCAAGCACTATTCGCCCGATCGCGTGGTGTGTGTGCTGGTTGATTTCAAGGGTGGCGCTGGCCTTGCTCCCCTCCACAACCTGCCCCACACCGTCGGCTGGGTGACCGACCTAGACCCAGACACGAGTGAGCGAGCGCTGCGAGGTTTGCGGGCCGAAATGACCAGAAGAGAGCGAATTCTCGGGGCTGCGCAACGCGCAGACTGGTCCGAGCTCGACCCCAAACAACACGGCCCACGCCTCGTGGTCGTGGTTGATGAGGTGGCCTGGCTGCTCGCCAACCAGCCACTCTGGGCAGAGGCGATCACCGATCTCGCTGCGCGCGGCCGATCGCTGGGTGTGCACCTTGTTCTCTCCACGCAGCGACTCAGTGGTGTTGTTTCCCGGGCGATGATGGCCAACATTGCGTTCAGGATTTGTGGACGTGTGGTCGATGAGGCGGAGCTTCGGGAGGGAATGCCCGAGGCCACGGGCTCAGTGATGGCCGCCCTGCGCCATGCACGTCCCGGCCACGTGGTCGTTGCGGGAGCGATTGGATCACCTCAGATGTGTGCGGTGCAGCCGGCGGGACCGCTCATCCACGATGCCCCGCGCTCTGCATGGAAAGTCTGGTGTGACGCTCTGCCCTCTTTCATTCCCTGGAACCATCGCGGTGGAGGTGCTCCGGAGTGGGCATGGCGCGAGTGCCTCGAGACCCACTCTGTAGTTCAGGTTCCAGGGTTCCAGAGCTCGGTGGCGATTGTTGGAGATGAGCTCTCCGGCCGAACAAGTGCTGCCTGTGCCATCGCCTCGACAAAGACGGGCGCCCTACTCGCTCCCGGTGATGGAGCCTCGCTCTGGAGTTGTCTAGAGGACCTCTCTGGGACAGGCAGAACGCTGGTGCTGGACGACATCGATGCTCTACTTCATGCCTGCGGGTCTGAGGGTGAGGCTTTTCTGGTTGCTGCCCTGGAGAGCTTCTCCGGCGAGCTCGTCATGACGATGACTGCCAGGCATCGGCTCTCCCGTTCGTTGTCGAGGCTTGCCCCCCACGTGCTGGTTCTCCCCATCGCAAAAGCGGAGAATCACGACCTGTGGGGCGGCCCGAGTCGAACCGGTCCAGGAGCTGGTCGCTGGCAGGGTGAAGAGATTCAGCTAGCGCACGGAGCGCCAGCACCAGAGCGATGGGTGGTCGAAGAAGCACCCGTGCCCACCAATCCGATAGTCGTGACCAATTCGCCGGATGACTGGATTGATAGCGCGGTTGGCCCGGTCATCGATTCTGCGGACCAGTCGGGCGCCTGGGCGAAACTAGCCCGCTACCGTGTGGGACAACCCATCCTCATCGATGGCCTGAGCCACCGCGAGCTTCGATCACTGATCCAGACTGCGCTCTGGATTCCACCGCTTGCACCCACGGAGGGTTCACTGTGGTTGTGGGACGGTGTGAAACCGGTGCTGACTAGGCGAGAACGCTGGCGAGGGTGACGCTCTCCATGCTGTGCGCAACGCCCACAGGCTCGTTGGTCAGCAATCCCGAGGTGGTGTTCAAACCTTTAGCGAGGCCCGCGTCCGCTCGAAGCGCGTCCTTCCATCCCTTACTTGCCAGCGCATTCACGTAGCGCATAGTGGCGTTGGTGAGGGCAACCGTGGAGGTTGCGGGCACGGCGCCTGGCATGTTGGCTACGCAGTAGTAAATGCTCTGGTGCACAGTGAACGTGGGATCAGCATGAGTGGTGGGTTTGGAACCCTCAAAACATCCACCCTGGTCGACAGCGATGTCCACGAGGACGCTTCCTGGCTTCATGCGTGACACGAGGTCCAAAGATACGAGCTTCGGTGCTTTGGCACCGGGAATCAGCACCGAACCAATCACGAGGTCGGCATCGACGCAGGCTCGCTCGATTTCCAGTGAGTTGGACGCTGCGGTCTTGATCCGGCCCGCATAGAGGGCATCGAGTTCTTTGAGCCTGACGAGGTTCGTGTCGAGCACGGTTACCTCAGCGCCTAGGCCAACTGCTACGGAGACCGCGTTGGTTCCAGCGACGCCTCCACCCAACACCACGACCTTGGCGGGCCTGGTTCCAGGGACCCCTGGCACGAGGAGTCCCATGCCACCAGCGGACTTCATCAACGTGTTTGCTCCCACAATCGCGGAAAGCCGTCCTGCCACCTCGCTCATCGGTGCGAGCAGCGGAAGGCCACCCGTGGGGCCCTCGACCGTTTCATACGCAATCGCCGTAATGCCAGAGCCCAGTAGCGCGGTCGTGAGGTGGGGTTCGGCTGCTAAGTGAAGGTAGGCAAAGAGCAGAAGGTCGTCTCGAAAATAGCCGTATTCGGATTCGATGGGCTCTTTCACCTTGACGACCATGTCGGCGGAGTTCCAGGCAGTTGCAGCATCAGCGACGATGGTGGCGCCTTGCTCGGCATAGTCGGCGTCGGAGATTCCAGAGCCGACACCCGCGCCAGTTTCGACCATGACCTGGTGTCCACCTTGGGTGAGGTCACGGACTCCGGCGGGAGTCATGGCAACACGAAACTCATTGTTTTTGATTTCACGAGGGACGGAAATCTTCATTACTTTCACCTCATTGTTGTTGGATGTGTCTCCTCGCGGCGTTGCTTATGGGACACAAGAATGCCCGTGGAGCATCCACCAACGAGTCTATATCTGGACTCGAAGGCCCCCGATAATCCGGTCTCCACCCATGACGGGGTCGCTCATTCGGCCAAGAATGCGATCTCTTTGGTCGCTCTCGATAGCGCCGACACGGACCAGCGCCTCCAG
>CAZQIH010000066.1:0-733 GCA_964593715.1 uncultured Microbacteriaceae bacterium | reverse complement strand
GAGCGGGGCAACGCCCTCGTCCGTGCGGAAGACAAGCGCCTCCAGCGCAACGGGGGTGGTCGCGCGCATGGATCCGTCAATGATTTTGACCGCCACCGCGACGCCCTCGGGCGTTCCGATGACGACCAGGCCTTCAGCACCAATCTTTGCGATGCCACCAATCCCCTGGATGGTGATCGTGTTGGCTCGCCCTTCTCCATCGAGTGCCCAAGCGTGCGCGGCCAGCGCATCCAACAGCGAGCGGGCTCCCGGGGTCTTCCCCGAGGAAACGGAGGCAATCGCGCGAGCAAGGCCGCGGGTGCTGAGCGCGTGCAGCGGCGCACCACACCCGTCGGTGGAGCTAAAGGCCACCGACTCGCCACTCCAGGATTCAATAGTCTCGAGAACGGCCCGTTGGAGGGGGTGGTGAGCCTCGAGATAGGTGGCCTCGTCCCAACCGGAGTGTCGGGTCGCTGCGAGGAAACCTGCGTGTTTACCCGAGCAGTTCATTGCCAGGCGAGATGGCGCACTCTCCGCGGCCAGCAGTTCGGCACGCTCGGCGGCCCCGAGTGGCCAATCCACAGGGCACTGAAGGCTTTCTGGAGAAAAACCATGGCGTTGCAGGAAGGCTTCGATGGCGTCGCGGTGGGCGAGGGAGCCACAGTGGCTGGCGGTGCTGAGCGCAATTTCGAGGGGCGTAAATTCAACGCCGGTTCCCAGCACAGCCAGGGTTTGAAGGGGCTTGAGTGTTGAC
>CAZQIH010000065.1:0-6406 GCA_964593715.1 uncultured Microbacteriaceae bacterium | reverse complement strand
CCGACGCCCAGGATCTTGCGGCGATGGTGACCCCGGACTTTGAGGCCCGTGGGCTTCGAGTGTTTCCGATTAGTACGGTGAGCAAGGCTGGCCTGGAGCCTTTCCTTTACGCACTGGGTGACCTTGTGAAGGAGCACCGCGCCCGTTTGGCTAAGGAAGCAGAAACACCCACCCGCATCGTGGTGCGGCCCAAGGCCGTCAACGAAGCACCGTTTGTCGTGGTGATGGAGGGCACGAGTGAGGGGAACCTCTATCGCATCATCGGTGAGAAGCCCGAGCGCTGGGTTGAACAAACTGACTTCACCAACGACGAAGCAGTCGGCTTCTTGGCTGACCGCTTGATGAAAATTGGCATTGATGAGGCACTGTTCAAGGCCGGCGCAACACCCGGGGCTCCTGTCATTATTGGAGCCGGCCAAGGTCAGGTATTTGATTGGGAGCCAACCCTCTCCAGTGCTGCAGAATTGATGGCGGCTCCACGTGGGACCGACCCCCGCCTACTCGAGGAGGGGCGCCCCACCAGGGCAAAGCGCAAGGCGACCTATCACGAGCGGATGGACGCTAAAGCCAGGGCTCGAGCCGAACTTGATGATGAACGACAGGCAGGAATGTTCTCTGATGACGATGAGTAAGACGCTGGCTGGGGCGAAGCGCATTGTTGTGAAGGTGGGCTCATCTTCGATTAGCGGCGAGCGAGAGCACCAAATTACCGGGCTCGTTGACGCGCTGGCGACCTGGCGATCCGAGGGTCGCGAGGTTGTCTTAGTCTCCTCTGGAGCCATCGCCATTGGCGCACCGTTTCTTCAGCTCAGCGATCGCCCCCAAGACCTGGCAACACAGCAGGCGGCAGCAGCGGTCGGGCAGGCGCTGCTGATGGCGAGATACCAGGGGCTCTTTGAGAAGTATTCGATGATTACGGGTCAGGTGCTCCTGACCGTTGGCGACATGGAGAACGACACTCACCGCACCAATGCTCTGCGCACCATGGAGCGCCTCTTAGGCCTTGGGATTGTCCCGATTGTCAATGAGAACGACACCGTCGCGACCCAAGAGATTCGCTTTGGTGACAACGACCGCCTGGCTGCCATGGTGGCCGAGCTTGTGTCGGCGGACCTACTGGTTCTCCTCAGCGATGTTGATGGCCTCTACACGAAGCCTCCCAGTGAGCCAGGGGCCACCAAGATCGAGGTCGTGTCCTTTGGCATGGACCTGGAACAGATTGAACTGGGTGCAGCGCTCGTGAACAGCGTGGGAACCGGTGGCGCTGTGACCAAAGTCAGTGCCGCCAAAATGGCCACCGCCGCGGGTATCCCAACAGTGCTTGCCGCCACAGACGCTCTTGCGCGCGTTGTGGCAGGCGAGGTGACCGGTACCTGGTTCGAAGCAGCCGACCTACACTAGAGCCGTGTCTGAAACCACCGAAGCGTCTCTCCTGCTGGAGCCCCGGCTGCGTGCCACGAAGGCCGCCGCTCGTGTGCTCCAGAGCGCATCTGCCGAAACCAGGGACAAGGCCCTAGCAGCCATACAGGCCGGCCTTGTGGCGAAGACGGATGAGATTATTGCGGCCAACGCCGAGGATCTGAGCCGCGGCGCGGCTGAGGGCATGAGCCAGGGACTTCAGGATCGTTTGCGCCTGACCCCGGAGAGAATTCAAGGGCTTGTCGATGCGGTGGGCGCTATTCGTGCGTTGCCAGACCCCATCGGTGATGTGTTGCGCGGCATGACACTGCCCAATGGCTTGCAGGTGTCCCAGGTCCGGGTGCCCTTTGGTGTTGTGGGAGCCATCTATGAGGCAAGGCCCAATGTGACGGTGGACATCACCGCCTTGGCCTTGAAAAGTGGCAACGCTGTCGTGTTGCGCGGTGGATCGGCAGCCGAGTCGACCAACACGGTGATTGTGGCGATGATGAATCAGGCCCTGGAGAGTGTTGGTCTTCCAGGCGCCGCGATTGCGAGTGTTGATGACGTGGGTCGCGAAGGAGCAGAAGCGATGATGAGAGCACGAGGACTCATCGATGTGCTCATTCCCCGGGGCTCGGCAGCGCTCATCGAGGCGGTTGTTACACAGTCACAGGTTCCGGTGATTGAGACAGGTTCTGGTGTTGTACACATCTTTGTTGACGAGAGTGCGGATCTTGATAACGCGATCGAGATAGTCGTCAACGCCAAGGTTCAACGGCCGAGTGTCTGTAACTCGTTGGAAACTCTGCTCGTTCACCGCAGTGTCGCCGATCGCTTCCTTCCGGCCGTGGCGCAAGCCCTACTGAAGCACTCTGTCGTGCTTCACGGCTGTGAGGCGACCAGGGCCTTAGTCCCGGAGGCCACTGAGGCCACGGAAGCGGACTGGGCGGCGGAGTATTTGGCCCTTGAGCTTGCCATCAAGGTCGTTGATTCCCTTGACGAAGCGCTGGAACACATCGCCACCTACTCCACCCAGCACACAGAGTCGATTCTGACGAATGATATGGGCAACGCCAATCGATTCCTCGCAGAGGTTGATGCCGCTGTGGTGATGGTGAACGCGTCCACGCGTTTCACCGATGGGGGAGAGTTTGGGTTTGGCGCTGAGGTGGGAATCTCGACCCAGAAATTGCACGCTAGAGGCCCGATGGGGCTTCCCGAGCTCACCAGCACGAAGTGGCTCGTGCGGGGTTCGGGCCAAGTCCGCGCGTAGGTGGGCACTCACAGCCCAGAGCCGATAGATTAGGGCTTAGTCACCACCGGAAAGGATTCCCCCTGTGATTGTTCACGATGTTGTTGTTGCCTCAGGCGAAATCGTTAATGAGCTTCCCATGCCGACCTGGGCCTATGGCGTCGTTTTCATTGTGGGATTCTTTGCTCTTGCAATGGTGACCTACAGCTATCGCAACGTTGCCAATCGTCACCGTCACAAATCAGGCGGCACTGACCACTCTCACGCTGGTCACCACTAAGACACGATGAGTGCCCCACGTCGCCCCCGTATAGGGATTATGGGTGGCACGTTCGACCCTATTCACCATGGCCACTTGGTGGCCGCCAGTGAGGCCCAGGTCGCGCTCGAGCTCGATGAAGTGATCTTTGTTCCTACTGGCCAGCCCGCTGACAAGCCAGCAGTGTCCCCTGGCGAGCACCGCTATCTGATGACCGTGATCGCAACCGCGTCTAATCCTCGCTTTCGTGTCAGCCGAGTGGATATTGACCGCCCCGGCATCACCTACACAGCCGACACCCTTGATGACATGCGCAGAGAATTTCCCGACGCCGACCTCTTCTTCATCACGGGTGCCGATGCGCTTCAGACGTTCTTGTCGTGGAAGGACGCTGAGAATCTCACGGCCAAGGCTCACTTTGTTGGTGTCTCGAGGCCTGGCCACGAGCTCTCCACGACGGGCCTCCCCGCCGATGGAGTAACGGTAATGGAAGTGCCAGCACTCGCAATCTCCTCGACTGACTGCAGGACTCGAGTGAAGGCCGGGCATCCCGTCTGGTACTTGGTGCCAGATGGCGTAGTCCAGTACATTGCCAAACATCGTCTATACCGGGGTGACAAGTGACCAACCAGCAAATCGGGCAACCGATGACCAGGCGTGAGCGCCGGGCGCTCGAGGAACAGGGCATTGTGCCCCAGACCCCCGAACCGCTACCGATCCAGGTAACCGAAGCGCCGCGCGAGGAGTTTGTCGAACCGCCAGCTCCAGTGGCGCCGCTTCTTTCCCGACGTGAGCTTCGGTTGCTCGAACAAGGCGGCGCTTCAGCGGCTGATGACCGCGGATTAGAACCTCCGGTTGTGGCTCCGACAGAGGCACTTGTCACAGCCCCAGCTCCTGCGCCACCGGTAGTGCCGCTGCCTCCTGTCTTCGCTGCGCCAGTAAGTGCGCCGCCGAGTACGGGGACAACCACCGTAACCCCATTTAGC
The DNA here is from genome assembly GCA_964593715.1 of uncultured Microbacteriaceae bacterium. GTDB lineage: Bacteria > Actinomycetota > Actinomycetes > Actinomycetales > Microbacteriaceae > Pontimonas. The sequence goes on along the minus strand of CAZQIH010000065.1, from coordinate 2,508 downwards.
GATGCGGTCCCGGTGATTTCCCCCTCACGGACTGTGGGACAGATGGCGACGACCACGAGTTCGTTGATCATTCCCGAGACCCCCACGATTGATATCACTGGGCCACTGGGTGACACTGGCGAGGTGGTGGTCACCGGCCAGATTCGTTTGCCCCAAACGCTCTCGGAGATTGGGTCTTTGCCTGCACTTGTCGAAGATCGTGATGACGATGAAGTCATGGACGCTTATGTCACCGGTGCAATCGCCATGAGCGCGAAGCCGATGCGTGCCTCGCAAGCGGTTTCTGGCAAAGGCGACGACTCAGACATCGTCATGGTGCGTCGTGCCCGCTGGGGAACCGCGGCCGTGGTGACATCCTTGGGTGCCGCGGTCTTAGGCCTAGCGGCTGTAGCGTTGTTGATTTTGGCCGTGATGACGGATGTGTTGGGCTAAATGGCAATGACGTGCCTGCGATGACAGCGAGCAAGAGCGCCCTCGCAACCGTTGAGGTAGCGGCCCACGCCGCCCTGAATAAGCTCGCGACCGATCTCGTCGCGTTGGATGTCTCCGAACAGATGCCCTTGGCGGATATCTTTCTCATCTGTAGTGCCAGAAATGAGCGCATGGCAATGTCGATTGCTGACGAGATTGAGGAATCACTCGGCGAGAAGGGCGTGCGCAAGCTGCGTCAAGAGGGCCGCAGCGACGGACGCTGGATTCTTCTGGATTTTGGGGACATCATCGTGCACATCTTCCATGAGGAAGAGCGGCTTTACTACCAACTGGAGCGACTCTGGCGCGATTGCCCTGTTGTGTCTCTGCCCAGTGCTGAGGGTGACGATGCTGGCGCGAGGGCACCCACTGCGCTGTAGTAAGCTGGCTCTCGCTGGTAAAACGGGCCTGTGGCGCAGCTGGTAGCGCACCTGCATGGCATGCAGGGGGTCAGGGGTTCGAGTCCCCTCAGGTCCACCAATGAGCAGTGGGGGTAAAACATGAATGATTCCACCCCCGAAGCGCTGTCTAAGCGCAAGGACTACGGTTCGATCGCCCTCGAAGAGGGCTCCTTGTCCTCGGACCCCATGGAGCAGTTGGCGGCATGGGTCGCAGAGGCTGATGCCGCTGGCATCTATGAGCCAAACGGCATGGTGCTCTCGACTATTGATCCGGATGGCGCTCCTTCGTCGCGCACGGTGTTGCTGCGGGGAATAGACGAGCACGGCTTGTATTTCTACACCGACTACGGGTCCAGGAAAGGCCTGGCATTGCTCGCTCACCCCGCGGTGTCGGTCGTATTCCCCTGGTATGCCCAACACCGTCAGATTCTTATCTATGGGCATGCAAGCCCAGTGGAAGCGGAAGTGTCCGATGCGTATTTTGCGACCAGGCCTCGCGGTTCACAAATTGGCGCGTGGTCGAGCGAACAATCCAAGCCCATCGCCTCTAGGGAAGCTCTGGAAGCCCGTGTCAAGGAGATGGAACAGCGGTTCGCTGACAATCCGGAGATTCCTCGGCCTGAATCTTGGGGTGGATTTGTCATAGAACCAGAACGAATTGAGTTCTGGGCTGGTCGGACGTCCCGCCTCCATGACCGTGTGAGCTTTACGCGTGAGTCCGAAGGTTGGAGCGTTACCAGGCTGCAGCCATAGGGCCTCCAATACACTGTGGTTTCTTGAGGTAACGCGCAACGTGTCTGAGGAGAGGGTCCCATGGAGTCTGTGAAACTAGGCCTGGATACCTTCGGTGATGTCACCCATGATGGGCGGGGTGTTCCGCTTCCCTACGCCGAGGTCATCCGCAACGTTGTTGACGAAGCTGTGCTTGCCGATGAGGTGGGAGTCGACGCGATAACGCTTGGTGAGCATCACCGCGATGACTTTGCCATTTCCACACCGGAGACGGTCCTGGCTGGAATTGCGGTGAAGACCAAGCGCATCATTCTAAGCTCCGGGGTCACCGTGTTGAGCTCAGATGATCCCATCCGGGTATTTCAGCGTTTTGCGACTCTCGACGCGTTATCTCGCGGTCGCGCAGAGATCATCATGGGCAGGGGCTCGTTCACTGAATCTTTCCCGCTCTTTGGCTATGAATTGAGTGACTACCAAGTCCTCTTCGAAGAGAAGCTCAACCTTTTTGCTGAACTGCTCAAGGAAGGCCCGGTCACCTGGTCTGGTAGCACGAGGAAGCCTCTTGTTGATCAAGAGGTGTATCCCAAGTCGCACTCCGGCAACATCCGAACATGGGTTGGCGTTGGCGGAAGCCCTGAGTCTGTAGTCCGAGCAGCCGGTTATGGGTTTCCTCTGATGCTCGCCATCATCGGCGGCGCTCCAGAACGATTTGGCCCCTACGTCGACCTGTACCACCGTGCACTCGACCAGCTTGGCAAACCGTCGCAACCGATCGGCGTGCACTCACCGGGGCACATTGCTCGCACGGACGAGCAGGCCATTGAAGAGATGTGGCCTCATTACGAAGCCATGTTCGGCCGAATCGGGCGCGAGCGTGGCTGGGCTCCCACAACGAAGGATCACT